>JAUIEE010000406.1 GCA_030428965.1 bacterium
GGTCGTGGGCCGGCGTGACCTTCACGGCTCCGGTGCCGAAGGCGGGATCCACCGACTCGTCGGCCAGGATCGGAATCTCACGCCCGATGATCGGAAGCTTGCAGGTCTTGCCGACCAGGTGTCCGAAGCGTTCGTCCTCCGGATGCACCGCCACCCCGGTGTCCCCCACCATCGTCTCGGGCCGCGTCGTGGCCACCGTGAGGGTGACGTCGGGCTGGTCGGTCACCGGGTAGCGCAGGAAGTAGAGCTTGCCCTTCTGGGCCACCATCTCGACCTCGTCGTCGGAGACGGCCGTCTCGAGGGCACAGTCCCAGTTGACGATGCGCGCACCGCGGTAGATCAGCCCCTTCTCCCACAGGCGCACGAAGGCCTCGCGCACGGCGCGCGACATGCCCTCCTCGAGGGTGAAGCGCGTGCGGCTCCAGTCGCAGGAGCTGCCCAGGCGGCGAAACTGCTCGAGGATGCGGTTGCCGTACTCCTCCTTCCAATCCCACACGCGGGCCACGAAGGCCTCGCGTCCTAGCTCCTGGCGCGTCTTCTTCTCCTCGGCGAAGAGCTTCTTCTCGACCACGGCCTGGGTCGCGATGCCGGCATGGTCGGTGCCCGGAAGCCAGAGGGCATCCCGGCCGCGCATGCGCTGAAATCGGATCAGGATGTCCTGCAGCGTCCCGTTGAGCGCGTGCCCCATGTGCAGGGCCCCCGTGACGTTCGGCGGCGGAATCATGATCACGTACGGGTCCCCCACAGGCTCCTCGGGCGGCGTGAAGGCTCCGCTCTGCATCCAGGCGTCGTAGATGCGCTTTTCGTGGGCGTGCGGGTCGTAGCGGGTCTCGAGCTCCATGGTTCCTCTCGGGTCGAAGGCGCCCACTTCAACCGTCCTTCGGGAGAGGGTCAAGCCGAGAGGGCTTTCCGCACGGAGCGGAAGGCCCGCCCAAGGAGCGCCTCGGCCCGTTGGGCCGAGAGACTCACGTCCGACGGACGATCGTCCATCCCCGCTTCCCGGCGGGTCGTGGGGCGCACCTGGGCGCGCGCCTGCGCTTCGGAGGCCCCCTTCGACATCAGGACCAAAAGACCCAGCTCGAGGCGCGAGAGTCGCTCCGGTCCCGCCAGGTTCAGGATCCCGGCCGCACCTCCGGCCAGCAGCTCGAGGATCGCGGCCGCGGCCTCGGCCACGTCGAGGGGCGTGCGCCATTCGTCCTCGAACAGGGCCGGTCGCTCTCCGCGCTCGACCGCCGCCAGGAGCCCATCGGAAGCTCCCAGACCGCGCCCCCGGGCGTCCCCGAAGAGCAGCGGAAGACGCAGGACCAAGGCGCTCGGACAGGCGGAGAGGACGCTCGCCTCCCCCGCCGCCTTGCTGCGACCGTACAGGCTGCAGGGCGAGGGCGGGTCGTCTTCACCGTAGCGCTCGCCCTTCGCCGGCTTCCCCCCGAACACCAGGTCGGTGGAGACGTAGCCGCAGCGCTTTCTCGCCCGGGCACACCAGGCCGCGACTTCCCCGGGAAAGACCCCGTTGATCCGTTCCGCCGCCTCGGGGTCCGCCTCGCACGAGGCCATGGTCGATTGGGCGGCCGCGACGAGCACGAAGTCGGGGTCGAGCTGCGCGAGGAGCTCGAGCGGAGACCGATGGGCGTCGAACCGGCGCAGCTCCCCCCCGTACTCGGGGCTGGGGTTGCGGCTGGCCTGAACCACCTCGCGCCAAGGGCCTCGACGCAGGGCCGTCTCCACGAGGTGGGTCCCGAGGAAACCGCTGCCGCCGAAGATCAACAGTCTGGGGTTCTGCATGGAGAGCGAAGAGGCAAGCTGACCTGCCGGCGCTATTCTGCCCCTTGCGGGAGCCGCGACCGAATGCCCCAAGAGACAAAACCCACGCTCGCCCGAGGGGGCCGAGCCCTGGTGGTCGCCAACCCGATATCGGGACGTGGCCAGGCCCAGCGCGCGGCCCGGGAGGCGAGCGAGGGGCTGCGCAGCCAGGGCCTGCGAACGGAGCTGTTCTTCACCGAAGGCCGCGGCTCGGCCTTCGAGAAGCTGCGTCGGAGTGAAGAGGACCTGGAGCTGGTCGTCAGCGTCGGGGGCGACGGAACCCTGCGCGAGGTCTTCGACGGGCTGGTCGATCCCGCCATCCCCGTGGGGGTGCTGCCCTTCGGTACCGGCAACATCCTGGCCCGTCAGTGGCGCCTGCCCCGGGACGTGCACCGGGCGCTCGAGATCTTTCGTCGGCGCAACGTGGCCGCCCTGGACGTCTCGCGCGTGAACGGGAAGCTGTCCTTCCTCGTGACCGGCATCGGGATCGATGCCGAGGCCATCCGGGAAGTCGAACGCCATCGGCGAGGCCCGATTCGCAAGGCGAGCTACGTCACGGCCCTGGCCCGGGCCCTGGCTCGACATCGGCCCCCCGAGCTCGAGATCGAGCTGGACGGCGAGCCGGTGGCCCAGGGCAGCGGCTCGTGCCTCGTCACCCACGCCGCAAGCTACGCGGGCCTCCTGAAGCTCGCGACCGACGCCCGTCCGGACGACGGGCTCTTCGAGGTCTACCTCTTCCCCCGGGGGACCCGCCTCGAGCTCCTGGCAGGAGGTCTGAGGGCCCTCTGGAGTCCGCTCCCCACCGGCTCGGTGCGCATGTTTCGCGGCTCGAGGCTCACGGTGAGGTCGAAGGGAGAGGTTCCCTACCAGATCGACGGGGACCTGGGGGGGACCACGCCGGTGGAGGTCACGGTCGACCCCAACCGCTACCACCTCGTCGTCCCCTGAGGGCAGGAGGGCTATGATGCCCCCATGAGCTCTCGCATTGCCCACATTGCAGGCCATCCCGTCGGAGACGGCTCGCTGTTCCTGTTCGCTGGCCCCTGCGTGCTCGAGTCCAGGGCGATGATCCTGGACACCTCGGCACGCCTGGTGGAGCTCGCGCGCGAACGGGACCTGTTCCTGGTCTTCAAGGCCAGCTTCGACAAGGCCAACCGCACGAGCCTGAAGTCCGACCGCGGCCCCGGCATCGAGGCCGGGCTGGACCTCTTGAACGAGGTTCGCCAGCGCCACGACGTTCCGGTCGTCACCGACGTCCACTCCCCCGAACAGTGTGCCCGCGTGGCCGAGGTGTGCGACGTCCTGCAGGTCCCGGCCTTCCTGTGCCGGCAAACGGACCTCCTGCTGGCCGCTGCGGAGACGAACAAGACGGTGAACGTCAAGAAGGGGCAATTCCTTCCCCCCTGGGACATGGCCCACGTGGCGGCGAAGTGCACCTCCACGGGCAACCCCAACGTGCTCCTCACCGAGAGGGGAACCTCCTTCGGATACGGCCGACTGGTCGTGGACATGACCTCCTTCGAGACCATGGCCCAGAACGGCCTGCCGATCGTCTTCGACGCCACCCACTCCGTGCAGGAGCCGGGAGGGGCGGACGGCCGCACCCACGGGGATCGACGCAAGGTCCCCTCCCTGGCCCGCGCCGCCGTGGCCACGGGCTTCGTGGACGGCCTTTTCTTCGAGGTTCACCCCGATCCCGACAACGCTCCTTCGGACGGACCCAACATGGTGCGCCTGGAGGAGTTCGGAGCCATCCTGGACAGCGTGCTGCGGGTCCACCGAAGCCTGCCCCGAACCGGGAAATAGAATCCGGCCCCCAACGCCCCCAGACCCGGATTCGGGAACTTTCGAAGCGACGTTAGGCGCTTCCTCTCAAAGACTTAGGAGCGCAAAGGAAAGGGCTTCCAGCCCCTTTCGGGGGGCCGATTTGCCTTTTGCGATATCGAAGGTACTCTTCCGCGCTCCCAACGATGACACGACAAAGGCCAACCGCTCGCGAGGGCGGGGCGCAAAACCACGGGCCCCACGAGGGCAGCCGAGTTGCCGAACGTCGTCGATCCAACCGGACGTCATCCGAGGGGCACCGGGACTCATCGTCCCGGCTGCGACGGATCGCCGGGTGGAAGCCAACCTTCCCACCTGTCCGCTCCGGATCCCTTGCGGGGTCCGGAGCAGGCGCTCCCGCTGCGGCCGGTACGGCGGTCCGAGCGAACGCACGAGAGGATGGACTTGGAACGAAGCGAAACAACCGGCCCGATGTGGCGGCAGCTAGGACGACCCGCCTGCGCCCACGGGAGGCTCGTGGACCTCGACATCAGCGTTCGCCCCTATCACTCCACGGTCGCCCGAGGGGCCCGTGGAGATCGTTCGAAGCGAAGGGGAACTCCGGAAGAAAAAGACTCACGGGCCAGCCTTCTCCAAAAGGGGAAGCTGGTGGGAGCCGGGCGGGGCGCTTTCGCCCTGGACGGCTCGCGGGCGGGAGACAAATCTCCCTGCCTTCCGCTGGGTTCCGGGGGGAATGCGCGCAAGGGCCGCTGGGGACTTGGCCCTCTCGCGCTGGAAGGAGGAGACTTGGTGTCGGTCCTTAGATGGGGACCTACAGGATCGGCACTCATCCCGCCGCGGCCCTTCATGGGGACGGAGGGCCCACTCGCGTCAGCTCCAGGGTAAACCTGGTCCTGGTGCCGCGCCCGAGTGATCGGTGCGCCTGGCGGGATAACGGGGGTACGGAGCCGCGCTTCGTGCCCCCGTTCTTTTTTCCTCGAGCAGGCCGTGTGCGCGACAATACGGAGCCGCAGCAATTTGCTACCTCCTCGACCCGCGACC
>JAUIEE010000407.1 GCA_030428965.1 bacterium
CGTGGACATGGCCTACCACGGCTACGGGGAACAGAACCGGCAGGTCGCGGCCGCGATCGCCTCCACGCGGGGAGAGGTGCTCCTGTTCGGGGACTTCCCCGTCCTGGCCTTGTTCCATGCCAGCTCGGGGGGACGCACGGAGGCCTTCGATCGTGTCAAGCCCGGTGTCTTCGCGCCGGACGGCAAGACGCCGATCGCCGCGGCCATGCCGGTCGTGGACGACGATGCGGCCCTCCCGGCCGCGCGCGAGCTCGCCCTGGAAGGATCCCACGGTCGTTGGCGCGCCGAGCTCACCCTCGAGGAGCTCTCGGCGTTGCTGCAGGGCTGGTCTGCCGCCGCGGAAGGTCGGCCGTCCATCGGCCGCGTCGTGGGAGTCTCGATCTTCGACCGGCACGCCGATTCCGGGCGCGTGTCCCGGGTCAGCGTCGGTCACGTACTCGAGGGCCACAAGCGCTTCACCACGCTGCCGGCCACGGTGTTTCGCCTGGCCGTCGGGCCTGTGCTCGTGCGCTCGGTCTGGTGGGAGAGCTGCGTGGTCACGGGCGGCGAACCGGCCAGCTTGAGGCTGGTGGGGCGCGGCTACGGGCACGGCTGCGGGCTCAGCCAGGTGAGCGCCTGGTACCTGGCCAAGCAGGGGCGTTCGGCCGAAGAGATCGTCGCGCGCTTCTACGCGGGGGCGAGGATCGAACGGCGCTATTGAAGGGAGACCTCCGGGTCGTTCACGAGACGAACTGCGCCCACTCCAGAGCTTCGCGCAAGACCCCTAGGATCCCGTCCGGGCCCTCTCCATCGGACCCGTTGAAGCTGTGGTCCAGGCCCGGGTAGCGGAACACGCTCATGCCCTGTTTGCCTGCGCAGAGTAGCTTGACCACCAGGTAGTCGAAGGACTCGATCGGGACCGACCGATCCTCGCTGCCGTGGGCCAGGAACAGGTGGGCCTCGGTGCGTGACAGGTTGTCGGCGGCGGAGGTGGTCGCGAAGGTGGACCAGCGCTTGTAGGCGTGACCCATCCAGGTCTTGGTCTCGCTGTCGGGGTGTTCGAGGATGTCGCGCACATCGGCTTCGAGTCGCTTCATCTCGCCTTCGACCTCCTCGGGGGAGGCTCCTTCACGCGCCAGGCGTTTGCGCGCCAGGACGAACATGTCGTAGAACTGCTCGGTGCCCCCGCCGGAGAGGAAGGCGACGTGGGTGACCCGTTCGTCATCCGCCGCGACCTGGGCTGCCACGTCGGCGCCTTCCGAGTGTCCGACGAGGACCACCTTCTCGGGGTCGAAGCGTCCGTCGGCCAGCAGGGTCGTGAGCAGGAGGCTCACGTCGGCGGCTCGATTCGCGAGGGTGGCGTGCCGCGTGTACTCCTCGGAGGCCTGTTCGCCCGTGCCGTAGGTTCCCATCTCTCCGAACTCGACGCCGCGCTTTTCGACGGCAGCCACGTGAAAGTGAGGTTGGGCCTCCTGGGCGATGAGCGTGAAGAGTCCGCTGGCGATCTGGCCGCCCTCGAGCTCGTAGAAGAGGGATTGGGCGCCGGAGCCTTCGAGGTAGACCAGGAGAGGGCGGACTTCGCCCGCTGCGGAGGGGACGCTGTGGAGGAAGACCGTGGCTTGGCTGCCGTCGGTCCGCGGAGCCTCGACCTGCCGGAAGCCGGCCGGGAGCCTGTCGTTCTCGACGAAGACGAGGGGCGAGTCCGGACCTGGAAGCCCGGGGGCTGCCAGGGTCGCGGTGCATAGAAGCGTGGCCATCATCATGGGGAGTCTCTCCTGGCTGGGCCCTGGACGGGCGCGTTCCTGCGGGTACGCAGGTCCCAGGCCCACTGTTGGGGAAGCTGCGTGCAAACCAAACCTCGCGTCGGGCCTAGAGGTGTTTCCAGGAGGGGGGCAGGCGGATCCGGCCGGCCCCGAGGAAGTTGGCCAGGTCGTTCACCGATCCCGAAAGGCCGCGCTCGAAGGAGCGACCTCCCCGGAAGTCGGGTTCCAGATGGATGGCCCGAATCTCGAGTTCGTTCCGGTCTCGATGCAGCTTGGGGTCGAGGCGACCCACCAGGCGCGCTCCATGCAGGATGGGGAGCACGTAGTAGCCGTACTTGCGCTGCTTGGCCGGGACGTAGATCTCGACCCGGTAATGGAAATCGAACAGTTCCTCTGCCCGGCGCCGTTGCCACAGGAGGGAGTCGAAGGGACACAGGAGCGTCGTGCCCCGTGGAGTGGGCTCGTTCCCGAGTCGATCGAGGTGCTCGGGCAAGGCATAGAACGGCTCTTCGGAGCCCTCGAGGGAGACCTCCAGGATCTTTCCCCTGCGTAGGTTGCGCGCCAGGATGGCCTTGCGCTTGGCCGCCTTCGGGGCAGGACCCGTCCAGTAGCCTTCGAGATGGCGTTCACTCGCCACACCGTTGGCCCCCAGACCGATCGAGAGCCAGCTGTCCTCGTACTCCTCGGTCGTGGCCGCTGGTCCGGAGGGGTAGACGTCCTCGGCCAGGGCGTAGACCCGTCGGAAGTGCTTGCGGTCGGCTACGGCGATGCGACCCGCATGCCACAGGAGCCGCAAGGAGCGCTTGTCCTCACGGGGAGGAGCCGCCATGCCTCCGAGCTTGCTCTCGGGTTGTTGGCCCTGGAAGTCGCTGCTCTCCAGAGGGCCCTCCTTCTTCAGGCGCGTCAGGACGCGCCGCTTCGAGGCCGGAGAGGTGCGGTAGCGGGACCAATAGGAGCTCGAACGCACGGCCTTGGGGGGATAGCCGAGCATGCGACGCCGACCGAGGGCCAGATGAGAGTGCGGCAGGATCGAGGCTTCGTGGCCCCAATACTCGTAGGCCACTCGATCTCGGTACACCCAGCGATCGACGCGGCTGCGATCGAACGTCCCGAAGCGACTCCAGAGCGTCAGGTAGTGAGCCCGATCGAGGACCTGGATCGAGTCGAGTTGCAGGCCACCGGTTGCTTCGAGGTGGCCGAGAAAGGAGCGCCTGTCGAGCGGGACCTTGCCCCGGGCCGCGGCCAGTCCTTGCAGGCTCAGCCACAGCCCGATGGCTTGCCGCCGAGAAACGCGCGGGGGACCGGGCGTCAAGACTCGGCCGTTGCGCTCGTTTCCGTCTCGCCCTGGAGCAGGTCCCGCACCAGGCGCGCCCACTTCTTGATGCCATGGCGAGCGTGGCCGAGGTGGTTGAAGCACTCGACCGCCAGGAAGGGGGTCCCGTCGCGGCAGGTCGTCATCGCGAGCACGCGCTCGCCCGTCTAGGCGTCCACGACCTCCAGCTCGCCGGCGATCCCGCCCATGTCGACCGGAAACAACAGGATGAAGGCGAGCGAGTTCACCCAGACGTTGGACCGATCGACCTCGGTGATCGCTGCCCTCAGGCGCACCGTGTCTCCCCGCGGAGCCTCGACGATCTCGAAGTCCCTGGCGAGGGCAGCACGCATCTTGCGTGCGTAGTATCGGGTGAGTTTCTGCGCCTTGTCTTGGCTGAGGGCGGTTTCGGAGCCCTCGATCGGACGCCATTCGACGGGCTCCACGATCAACGACCGGTAGCTCTTCGCCTCCAGGCCGGGGTGCAGGTAGAGGTCGACCGAGTCGGGAATGAAGGTCACCGTCCGAGCGGGGGCGGGCTGCAGCTGGTCGTAGTTTTCGAGGAAGCCGGTGCGCGGCATGCTCGTGCTGGCACAGGAGGCCAGGGCAGCGATCAGGAGGACGAAGCGCAGGGGCAGCATGGGGGCCTCGCGGGACTGGTTGGGGCAGGAGGGAGCGGTCTTCGGGTCCCAGCCTAGTACGCGAGAGGTCCCATTTCAGTGACCCGGGGGCAGGGAGGCCCGTGGACCTGGATCGGGCCCTGGGCGGCCTGAGCGGCCATGGAGGGAGGCGCGCTCTGCGACTCACGAAAAAAAGTCCCGTCCTGGGCCCCAGAAACCGGTCACGATTGGGGATACGGCCTACATTATAGGGGGAGCCGAGGGTGCCTGTATCTTCCCCGGCTTCGCCCACCTGCCGGCCATGGTCAGGTGTGGAGGCCCCGGCGGTGCCACACGCGATCCGCCGCCTTCTCCCCAACCCCCAACTACTGATGATGAACTACGCCAAGATGATCGGTCTGGCCGCCCTGGGACTGGGCGCCTTCACCGCTCTCGGAGTTGCCCAGATCAAGAAGCTGAACCTGCCCCAGATGGTGCAGGAGACCGACGCCGCGGTGTTCGGAGAGATCACCTCGTCGACGGTCTTCAAGGTCGAGGACCCCGTGGACGGGCCCCAGTACTTCACCGAGCTGGAGATCGTGGGCCGGTCCATGAAGGACGCCAAGCCCGTGACCGTGGAAATCGTCTTCCGCGGCGGCTTCCTCAACGAAGAGGAGGGAGTGCACAACTCCGAGGCGCCCGCCGCCGACGACGTGCGCGTCGGCAACAAGGTCGTGGCCTTCTACGCCTGGTCCGACCAAGCGGCCGGCCGGGGTGCCAACTTCCTGTACCTCGCCCACGGCGGGGTCTACCGCGCGGTGGACGGACCTCGCGGCACGACGGTGCTGGGACGTGGCCCCGGATACCCGATCGTGAGCAACATCGCCGTCGAGGCCCTGGATCGCCAGGTGCTCGACCTCTACCGCCAGAAAGTCGAAGGACGCTAGGAGAACCTCACCATGAAAACCAA
>JAUIEE010000408.1 GCA_030428965.1 bacterium
GTTGTTCGACGTAGCGCGAGTAGTCCCCCTCGTACTCGTACAGCTGGCCTCGATCGACCTCAACGATGCGGTCCACCGTGCGGCTCAAGAGGTAGCGATCGTGGGTGACCAGGACCAGGGGAGCCTTGAGGCGCGAGAGCTTCTCCTCGAGCCAGGCCACGACGAAGGCGTCGAGGTGGTTGGTCGGCTCGTCCAGGAGGAAGACGTCCGGTCCGCGCACGAGCAGTTGCGCCAGGGCGGCCCGACGCGCCTCTCCACCCGACAGCGTTCCACAGACAACGTCCGGGTCGGGAAGACCCACGCCGTCGATCATGGCCTCGACCAGGTGATCGACGTCGTGCCCACCGAGGTCGTCGAGGCGCTGCTGCAGCCGCTCCTGGGCTCGCAGCAATCGCGCCAGCTCCTCCTCGTCGAGGCCCGGCGCGGCCAGGGATTGGTGCAGCGCTTCCAGCTCCTGCTCCAGCTCGCCGTGCCCCTCGATGCCTTCTCGCACGACCTCGCGCACCGTGGCCTCGGGGGGAAAGCGGGGCTCCTGTTCGAGGTGGCCGATGCGCAACCCGCGGCGCACGACCCGCTCGCCCTCTTCCGGCTCGACCTCGCCGGTCAGGATCTTGAGCAGGGTGGACTTGCCCGAACCGTTGGGGCCGATCAGCCCGATGCGGTCTTCCTCGCGCACGGTGAAGGAGACCTTGTCGAGCAGAAGACGCTCGGGATCGTAGGCCTTGGAGACCCCTTGCAGGCTGAGCAGTGCCATGGCGGGCGAAGAGCCTAAGGGGCGGGGCCCCGAGAGACCTACGTCCGGGGCGAGAAACTGATACCGTCGTGCCGGGTCCCGGGAAAGGACTCCCCGTTCGGGATCCCATGGCGTACGGTCGCAGCCCGACCGGAGGATCCAAACATGCTGAAACAGCACGGCTCGAGGACACCGGCCGCACTCCTGGGTGCCATTTCTCTCTGCACCCCCATCGACGCGGAGCTCCTGCCGATCGTCACCGGCCCCCGGCGCTGACGGTCGGCGCACCGCGCTCTCTGCCCCATGGACTCCATCCGCAGCTTCCGGCCCGAGGACGCCGAAGCCTGCGCCCGGCTCTTCTACGAGACGGTGCGCCGTGCCGCGGGCCCTGCCTACGGGGACCGGGAGCGGGAGGCCTGGGCTCCGGAAGTTCCCGACACGAGGGACTGGTGCCAGCGCCTCGCCGCCGCCGAGACCTGGGTGGCCGAGGACCGCGAGGGCGTGTCGGGCTTCATGTCCTTGACGCCCCAGGGGCTGGTGGACCTGGCCTACGTCCGGGCGGACAGGATCGGCAGCGGGGTAGCCCATCAGCTGCATGGTGCCTTGCTCCAGGCGGCTCGGGCCGCCGGCCTGGAGAAGCTCGAAACCGACGCCAGCGACCTGGCGCGGGTCTTCTTCGAGCGGCAGGGCTGGCACGTGGTGCGGGTCCAGCGCCCCGTGCGAATGGGCGTCGCCTTGACGAACTACCGCATGGAAAGGAGCCTCTAGGCCTGGGAGGTCCGCGCGCTCTGATCCTTCTCGCCGTCACGGGCCTAGCGGCCCTCCTGATCCTGGTCGAAAGCCTCGCCCCCGGTCGCCGCTGGAAGACGGTGGCGACCTGGTGGCGGCGGGCCCTGGCCTTCAACCTGGGCCAGTTCGCCATCGCCTGGGTGGCCGGCCAGACCTGGGAGAAGACCTGGGCCGACCATCGCTTCTGGCGCCTCGAGGAGCTGGACGTCGCGTCCCAGACGCTGATCGGCTACGCGACGATCACCTTCGTCTACTACTGGTGGCACCGCTGGCGCCACCGGAGCCCGTTCCTGTGGAGATGGATCCACCAGCTGCACCACTCGCCAGCGCGCATCGAGGTGATCACCAGCTTCTACAAGCACCCCCTGGAGATCCTGCTCAACAGCTGGCTCTCCACGGCCATCCTCTACTTCGGGGTCGGCGTGGGTCCCGAGGCCGCCGCCTACGCGGTCCTGTTGACCGGGATCGCCGAGCTGTTCTACCACTGGAACGTGCGCACTCCGTACTGGATCGGGTTCCTGATCCAACGCCCCGAGAGTCACTGCGTGCACCACCAGAAGGGGCTGCATGCCTACAACTACGGGGACCTGCCCCTGTGGGACATGCTCTTCGGCACCTTCCGCAACCCGCGCCGGTGGCAGGAGGAGTGCGGCTTCGACGGGGACGCCGAGCAGAGGGTTCTGACCCTGCTACGGGGGCGCGAAGTTTCATGAGGCGCTACCCGCTCTTGCTGCTCGTCGTGGGCCTGATGCGCATGGTCGGAGACCTGACAGGACTCGAGGGGCTCGCGGGTCTGGGGGGCGCAACGATGATCTCCCCGGCCCCGAAGGTCTTCTGCGCCACGGACGGGTTCGAGACCTTCTCCACGGACTTTCGACTCGACTGGACGAACAAGAGCGGCTCGCGGGAGATGCTGGAGCTCACGCCCGTAACGGCCTCTCGCCTGCGCGGCCCCTACAACCGCCGCAACGCCTACGGCGCGGTCTTGTCCTACGGGCCCGTGCTCGCCACCGATGAGCGCGGCAGCGCCATGTTCGCATCCGTCCTGGACTACGCCCTGGGCGAAGGAGCCCCGCTCCTCGTCGAGCTGGGTGTGGACACCGACGGGGTCCACGACATCGTCTTGTGCTACGACCCTGTGGCCGGAACGCCCGAGCGCTTTCCGACTCGCATCGACGTACCGTGATGCCGAACGCTCGACCGACCGCCTGGACCGGGGGGCAGTACAGCCTGTTCCGCTTCGTCTTCGGGCTCTACCTGGCCCTCCACTTCGCCCAGCTCGTCCCCTGGGGAGCCGAGCTGTTCTCGAGCGAAGGCATGCTGCCGGATGGCAGCCTGAGCCCGTTCCTGCACCTGTTCCCGAACCTCTTTCTCTTGAATGACAGCCCGATGTTCGTCCAGGGCGCACTCCTCTCGGGGGTGCTTCTCGCGGCCCTGTTCGCCATCGGCTGGTACGACCGACCTGCCGCCGTGCTGCTCTGGCTGCTGTGGGCCTCGCTCTTCGGACGCAATCCGCTCATCTCGAATCCCGGCCTGCCCTACGTCGGGCTCCTGCTCCTGCTCCACGCAGGACTCCCCTCCGGATCCCGGGGACCCTACGGAGCCTGGAGCGCGCGCAACCGGGTCGATCCTGCCGGCGAGTGGGCTCTCCCGAGCGATCTGCAGAGCGTCGCCTGGATCCTGATGGCGCTCGGCTACAGCTACAGCGGTTGGACGAAGCTCTCGAGCCCCTCGTGGCTCGACGGCAGCGCCGTGCGCGAGGTTCTCGAGAACCCTCTGGCACGCCCTGGCTTGTTGCGAGATTCCCTGCTCGCGCTACCGGACGTCTTGCTCCAGCTCGTCACCTGGGGAGCCCTCGCCTTCGAGCTGGGATTCTGCGTCCTGGCCCTGTCGCGCAGGCTGCGGCCCCTGGCCTGGGGCGCCATGCTGGCCATGCACGTTTCCCTGATCGTCCTGCTCGACTTCGCCGACCTTTCCCTCGGGATGGTCCTGCTGCATCTGTTCACCTTCGATCCGGCCTGGATTCGCCCGCGACGCGCAGCGGATCCGGCCCTGGTGTTCTTCGACGGTGCCTGCGGTCTGTGCCACAGGGCCGTGCGCTTCGGACTGGCGGAGGACCGCGAGGGACAGGCCTTTCGCTTCGCGCCGCTCCAGGGAACGACCTTCGAGGACAGCTTCTCGGACGAGACGCGGGCCCAGCTGCCCGACAGCATCGTCCTGTGGACCCCGGGAGGTCGCCACCACGTTCGCTCGGACGCGGTCGGCCACATGCTGCTCGCCCTGGGAGGAGCCTGGCGCCTCCTCGGGCACGCCTTGTTCCTCGTGCCGCGCCCCGTGCGCGACGGCGCCTACCGCGCGATCGCCTCGGTTCGCGCCAAGATCTTCCCCAAGCCGAACGACCTCTGCCCCCTACGCCCGCCCCACCTGGCCGCCCGCTTCGACCCCTGAGGTCGAACCGGGTTTTGTGCTAGGGTCGCAGCATGGGCCATCGAGCCATCGGAAGAGCGCTCCTCCAGGGACTCGTCCTGACCGCGTCCTGTGGCCGCGCCCCCGAGGTCGATCCGCAGCTGGCCGGGCGCCAGGCGGGCTACGCTGCCGCCGACGAGGCCTTGCGCACGCGCTTCGCGGACGGGGTGAGCTTCGGGGACTCCCGCCTGGAAGTCTCCCGCGGGGCTGCCCCGGGCTACGTCCCCGACTGGACCTGCCGGGAGTGCCACGACTTCGACCGGAGTCGTTCCCTCGGCATGGAGCGCTCCTTTCATACGGCGGGGCCCGAGGCGGTGGTCGAGGACTTCGAGGATGCCAGCTACTTCCACGAGCCGTCCGCTCGCCACTACGAGATGGCCTACGAGGACGGAACCTACCGCGTCACGCGCTACCAGCTCGACGACGAAGGAGCGCGCTACAACCAGCTGAGCCGTGAGGTCGACTCGGTGATCGGGTCGGGGCACAAGGGCCGCGTCTACCTCTACCGGACGCCCAACGACGAGCTCTTCCAGCTGCCCCTGGCCTGGTACGCCCAGGAAGGCATCTGGCGCATGGCTCCGGGGTATGAGCGCGCGGACCACAGCGGCTTCGAG
>JAUIEE010000409.1 GCA_030428965.1 bacterium
GACGGCCGCAGCTCCGGCCGTTCGACCCGGTGGGTGCGCGGATGGAGACCGCTGAGGAGCGAGACGTGGCTCGGGATCGTCCAGGAGCTCTCGGCGCGGGCGTCGGCGAAGAGGACCGAGCGGGAAGCGAAGCGATCGATCCCGGGGGAGGTCTCGCGCTCGTAGCCGTAGCATCCCAGCCGATCGGCCCGCAGGGTGTCGATCGAGACGAGCAGGACGTTGAAGGGCTCGGGCGGCCGCGCGCCGCACGCGCCGAGCCCCCCGAGGGCCAACAGCGCCGCGCTGCGGAGAGCCTTCACTCCGCCGGCGCGCGGCTGACCTGAACGTCCAGGCTGCCCTGGAGGAAGTCCAGGAACTCCGAGCTCTTGGCGCCGATCAGGATGCCGAGCACCTTCTCGTCCGCGGGCCTCACGACCACGTAGGAAGGCGTTGCCACGGACTGCGTCCAGCGCTGCTGGAGCTCCAGGATCTGATCCAGGTTGTCTTTTCCGTCCGTGTGCAGACGGGCTTCGACGAAGTGATTCTCGAGGACCTCGGCGACCGCCGGGCGAGGGAAGGTGATCTCTTCCATCTGTCGGCAGTTCAGTCACGTGTAGCCGGTGAAGTTCACCAGGAGGACCTTCTCCTCGTTTCGGGCCAGCTCACGGGCCCGGTCGTAATCGTCCTTGACGATCGCCCACTCGCGCGTGCTGTCCCACCAGCTCGGCATCAGCTTGCCGCCCGAGTAGTTGGGAGCGATGGCGGTCATGACCCGGTCCAGGCTGCGGCCGGACATGCCCCAGAAGTTGTAGAAGGAGAACAGCAGCACGAGCACGGCTCCCCCCAGGCGAAGCGGGCCTTTCTGGGCACCGCCCTTGAAGAAGCCGAACAGGTACAGGGCCGCGGCCAGGAAGATCAAACCCCAGAGCAGGAGGTAGAACTCGCGCGAGAGGATCTCCCACTTCCAGACCAGGTCGGAGTTCGAGAAGAACTTGAGGGCGGCCGCCACCTCCACGAACCCGAGGAACACCTTGAGGGTGTTCATCCACTCGCCGCTCTTGGGCAGGGCCTGAATGCGGCCGGGCAGGAGCGAGAGCAGCACGAAGGGCGTGGCCATGGTCGCGCCGAAGACGCCCATGCCCAGGGCGACCTCTCCAATCGAACGGTCCGCGGCCAGCCCCAGGAGGCTGCCGACGAAGGGCGCCGTGCAGGTGAAGGAGGTCACGACCAAGGTGGCGCCCATCAGGAACACGCCCACGTAGCCCCCGGTCATGGCGGCCTTGCCGGCCGCGTTCAGCAGGAAGGCCGGCGGCTGCAGGTTGACCACGCCGAACAGGACCAGGGCGAAGTACAGGAACAAGAGGCCGATCACGAGGTTCGTGATCGGGTGGGTTGCGAAGGGCACGATCAGTGCCCCGAGGGTGATGCCGATCAGGATGAAGATCAGCACGATCCCCGCCCCGTAGGCCAGAGCCAGGGGCAGGACCCTTCCACCGCGGGCGTCGGCCTGCTTGGTGAAGAAGGAGATCGTGATCGGGATCATGGGGTAGGTGCACGGCATGAGGAGCGTGAACAGGCCCCAGCCGATGGCCGCCAGGAGGAAGGTCCACAGGCCGTCCTCGAGGGACCCGATGGCTCCGCCCGAGACCGTGGTGTCCTCGGACTCCGTTCCGGGTAGCTCGATCGGAACGAAGAGCTCGTCGCGGCCGGGGCCGCGGGTCCGAACGGTTTCCTTGTAGGGGACGCAGGAGCCCTCGTCGCACGTTTGGCCGTAGAGCTTGCCGCTCACCGACTCCGGATCGAAGGACTCTCCCGTGATCTCCCCCTCGACCTGAACGACGATCGTGCCTTCGTGGCCGTAGATCCAGACGCCCTCCCAATCGGGGACGTCGAACTTGTGGGGCTCGGGGAAACGCGGCTCCCCCCATTGGACCCCTTCGCCGCTGAGCTCGATCGTGGCCGTTTGTCCAACCGCCTTGGGATGACCCACTTCCGTGTGGCTGAAGTGCCACCCCTCTTCCACCACGAACTCGATCGCGGCCCACGCCTTGCCGTCGATGACGCGCGTGTAGAGCGTGGCATCCGCCATGCCCATCTCGTGCTCGTCCTCGTCGACCACGGGAACGAGCTGGGCGGGGAAAGCCGCGAACAGGGCGTCCGGTCCAGGGCCCTGGGTCGTGACGGTCTCGCTGTAGGGAATGCAGCCCTCGTCGTCGCACACGAGGCCGCTGATCTGCGCGTTGACCGTGGCCAGGTCGGCGACGCCGTCCTCGAGCGTACCCAAGGCGTAGAGCACGATGGTCCCCTCGTGGGACAGGACGAAGACGTCGGTCACCTCCGGGTCGAAGGACTCCTGGGGCAGCTTGTGGGGCTCGGGGAAGACGACCTCGCTCCAGGTGATGCCTTCACCGTTCAGCTTGACCGTCGTCGGACGCCCGATCGCGGCCGGGTGGCCGAGGTCCGTGTGGTAGAGGTGCCAGCCGGGCTGCATCTCGACCTCGAGGGCGGCGCGCACCAGGCCGTCCTCGCTGCGCGTGTACAGGGTCGAGGTCACCTCCCCCTGGGCAGCCGGCAAGGCCGCCAGGAAGAGGGCCGCGAGGAAGACGAAGAAGGTTCTCGAAGCGTTCATGCTCAGAAGTCTGGGGTTGCCCCAAGGATAGCACCCGGGGTCTAGGACCCCGGCGCTGCGTCGAGCGGGCACGGGTTCACGTGAACGTGCACTTCCACTACGTCAGGATGGGCCTGCGTGACGGCCCTTTCCACGGAATGAGCGATCTCGTGCCCCTGGAGCACACTCAGGGTGCCGTCCACGCTGATTTCCATGTCCACCCGATGGACCGACCCGACAGGATGGACGCGCACCCTTTGCACCTCTCTTACGCCCTCCACCCCGAGGGCCGTCGTCCGTAGGCGTGCCTGCACCTGCGGGTCGACCCGGTCCATCAGAACCCCGACGCCGTCGCGCACGAGACCCACCCCCATCCAGGCGATCACGCCTCCGATCAGGACCGCGCACACAGGTTCCGCCCAGCTCCATCCGGCGTTGGAAGCGAGGATGGCCAGCACGACCGCCGTGCTCGCCAGGGCGTCGGAGATCTTGTCCCGGAAGAGAGCCCGCAGGGCGTGGCTGCGGGAGAGGGCGCTGCGCGTCGCGATGAACAGGGCCAGGGCCGCGTTGACGAAGATGGAGAACACGCCCGCCCCCAGGGCCAAACGCAGCTCTCGGCCACTCTCGAAACCCACCTCGCCCCCGAAGGCCGAGAGCACCACGCCGGCCCCGGTCGCCAGGAGCACGCCTCCCACCAGCGCGCCCGCCAGGGGCTCGGCGTTGCCGTGGCCGTAGTGGTGATCCTCGTCCGGTGGCTCCTGCCCCCAGCGGTGAGCCCACCAGGTGCCGACCGTCGTCAGCACGTCCCCCATCGAGTTCCAACCGTCGGCCACCAGGGCGGCCGACCCGGTCCAGACCCCGACCCCGAGCTTGACCAGCGCCAGGAGCACGTTGCCGAGCATCCCGACCGCAAAGGCCGGGTGCTCGCTACCGCTGTTGGGGCTCGGCTGCATGGGATGGGGTTCGGAGGACTCTTGCTACCCTGTCCCCGATCGAAACGCCCCGGGGATCCGCCGGTTGCAGAGGATGGATCCCCCTACACCGGAGCTCGACATGCGAAGTCCCACGTGGAGTGCCCTGCTCGTTTCCTGTTCCCTCCTGTTCCCCATGCTCGGCGTCCAGGAGGACGAAGGCACGACGCCCAATCCCCTCCGTGGCTACGACGAGCGTAGCCGCTCCTCCCTCGAGAGCCAACTGGAGGGCCTGTGGATGCTGCGCCAGTTCGACGACCCGGCCAACGAGGACTCCCTCCTGAACGTGAGCGGTTTCGCCATGTTCACCAGCGACGGCTACCTCTCGATCCACATGCAGGGCGCCACCCGCGCCGACACCTTCTTCGGCGAACGGGCCGACTTCTGGGCCCAGTCCGAGCTCCAGCGCTACCGCATCGACAGCTTCGGCCGCCTGCAAACGGCCTCGATGCTCGGCTTCAACAACCTGAACGACTCGGGCGACATCGACCCCTTCCCCTCCGAGGCCGCTCGGGAGCACGAGCTGACCCTGAACGGCAGCCTGCTCGAGCTACGCCATTCCGGCGGCGTCTCCCTGCACTTCACCCGGGCAGGACGCGGCGAGTTCCCGCCCGAGGCGATTCGTTTCCTGGATGGGTTGAGGGCTGGTGACTTCGACTACCCCGAGGAAGACCTGGGAGGCGAGCAGAACCGCTGAGGCAGGATCGCAACCGCGATTGCCGAGCCTCCGCACCGTGCTCTTGCACCTCGCTGGCCGTCACCGCTGACCCCTTCCCCTCCGAGGCCGCCCGCGAGCACGAGCTGCCCCTCAACGGCAGCCTACTCGAGCTACGCCACTCCGACGACGTCTGCCTGCACCTCATGGTCTTGGGCTGCCGAGACGACAAAGGGGCCCAGTTCAAGACAGACCCAGGCCCCCTGGCTCGTTCGGATTCACCTCGAGGTCAAGGCTGCCCTGAGCTCATCCAGATCTGCCCGGAGCCGGGCGATCTCGGCGTCCTTCTTCTCGGCGTCTGCAGCCATCTCC
>JAUIEE010000410.1 GCA_030428965.1 bacterium
TCGGGCGTGGTGGACATCGGCCCGAAACCCTAGATCACCGGCCCCGGCCTCCCGGGCCCCGGCGGTCGGCGTCGCCGGCGCGGTAGCGTTGCGGGTGATGGCCGAGCTCACCCCCTCGCAGCGGGCGACCCGGGACCGGGTCGAGGGCGCGATCGCCTTCGCTGCGCCGCTGCTCAACCTGGTCCTCGGGATCGGCGAGCGGATCAGCCGGATCAGCGAGCCCACCGATCACGAGTACTACCCGGTCCGGCAGGGGCCGCCGCGGCTGCTCGCCGGCGAGGGCGCTCCGGACGCGGACGCCGAGCCACCCGGCGGCAGCGGTCAGCCGTAGTTCTTGCGCCGGAAGACGTCCTCGACGATCGATGCCACCCGGTCGAGGAACAGGACCCCGTCGCGTTCGAGGATCTCGAGCACCTGGTCCGTCTCCGGATCCCGGTAGCGCCCGACGGCTGCCGAGAGGATCTCCGCGCTCACGCTTTCCGCGGAGACGGGGCTCTGCGGGCGCGGCCCGTACTCGGGGCGCCAGAGCAGGACCCTGCGGCGCGGATCGATCTCCAGCCGTACGGGGCGTGCGGGAACGGGGAACGTGAAGGGCAGCGCGGCCTCGCGGACGGGGAGGACCTGCAGCTGGCTCGTTCCGTCGGCCAGATGGACCTCGACCTCGAGGTCGAACACGAAGGGCGCTCCCTCCTGGAGCTGCTTCAGCCGACCCTCGATCCCGTCGCCGCGCGTGTTCGCGTGCCAGTCCAGCTCGAGGACCGGGGCGCCGGTCCGATCCAGCCACTGCGCGAAGAAGGTCTCCAGGTCGTGATCGGGAAAGGCGTCGACGAACCTCTGGCGCATCGTCGCGGTGGAGACGACCCCGTGTCGAAGGTCCGCGATCACGCCCCGAAGCACTTCGAAGAAGGCCTCTTCACCGACACGGTGACGCAGCATGTGGTAGATCCACATGCCCTTCGAGTCGGCGAGGATGTCGGTCTCGCGGGTCTCGGTCGAAGGGGCCAGGGCGAGGTCTCCGCCCAGGTTCAAGAGGGAGAAGTAGCCCCGCGCGCAGGGAAACGGTCCGAAGCTCTTCGAGGAGAACTCGAGGAACTCGCGCATGGACTCGGGACCCGCGGCGGCCTCGATCGTGATCAGGGCTCCGAGCTGGGCCAGCGACTCGCTGCACCACAGGCTGCCCGGTCCGCTCGTGCCGACGGTGTTGCCCCACCAGGCGTGGGCCATCTCGTGTCCCCAGAGGGGCAGGTTGCCGTCTTCGTGGTCGAAGTTGTGGGACCGTGCGACGATGAAGCTCTGCTGGCTGGCCGCGGCCCACGACTGGCCCAGGAGGTCGTTCGGCGTCTCGACGACGGCGTACGATTCGAAGGGGAACGCCCCGAACCGGGCGGACTGGGCCCGAATCGAGTCGGCGATGAGCTTGGACAGGCGCTCTGGACCGATCGGCTTGTCGAGCGACGACATGTAGACGTGGATGTCACGCCCGTCCACGCGTTCGGTTGCGACCGTGTAGGGGCCTGCCACGAAGCTGCGTGCGACCCCGGCGGGCGTGCGCCAGACCTCGACGGTTTCGCCTTCGGACCGATTGCGCTCGACCAGGGTGCCGTCCACCAGTCCGATCCAGTCCGCCGGCAGATGGAGCGTGGTCCGGCCCGGAGCACCGAGCAGGCCGGAGCGAAAGGTGAAGAGCGGGTTGGGGGTGCGGTTCGTGTACGGATGCCAGCCACGGGTCCAGGAGGCGAGGGCCAGGCGAGGCTCGACGATCAGCTGGGAAGCCGTGGCCGAGGAGCTCGCGAAGAAGCTCACGAGCACCTCGTCGCCCTTGGACTTGGGCGGCTCGAAGCGGATCTCCGCCTCACGGATGGACTCGCTGCGGACCTTGTCGATGGGGCCGATCTCCGCCTCGGGGCAGCTCACCTCGTGGAAGGCCAGGGGGATCTCGCCCGAATCGGTGAGTCCGATGTTCAGGAGCAGATTGGGGCCGGCCGAGGACTCGTGCGCGTCGAGTCGCAGCCGTACGCTGCCGTCCATCTCGAACCGCCGCTCGTGGGGCAGGACCCAGATCTCGAGGTCGAGCTCCACCATCGTCCATCCGGATCCGTCCTGGTTGGGTGGAGGGGGCGCGCCCACGGTGGGGGGCAGGAGCGCGAGCAGTCCGACCAGGCCGAGGGAGTTCATGTCGCGAGGCTCTCCCGGAGTCGGGCTCCTCTCGAGTGGGTCGGTCTCCAGCCCAGCTCCCGCGCGAGCTCCGCGAGGCCGTTCGCTTCGAAGACGTAGCGCGCTTCCAGCGCTCGCGGCTCCTGGCGCTGCTCCTCGCTCATCGCACCCCACATGCGGGGGGCGAACAGGATCGCATCCTTCTTCCCGACGGTCTCCAGCGCCGAACGGGCATCGTCGAAGGCGAGGGCCTCGATCCGGTAACGCTCCTCCGGGAGCACGCTCGCGACGTCGGCCGCGATGCTCTGGGCCGTGACCCCGTCGGTCTCCACCACGGCGACCCGGATGCGAGCCCGCTTTCCACGCAGGAGGTCGATGCGCGCCTCGAGCTCGGGGTCGATGCGGATCTCCAGGAAATGGGTCTGCCTCAGGTGGTGGGGCCACCGTCGCCGTACGTCGGAGTAGTGGAAGAAGGTGGAGAGGGACGTGCCTTCGTCCGCGGGCGGCGCATCGGAATCGAGCGGCCAGGGGCGGGCCTCCACCTGGTAGAGCTCCCGCAGCTGTTCGCAGTGCGTCGCGCACTGCCACAGGCTGCACTCGACGACGTACACGAGGGGGGAGGCCGGGCCTTGGTCGGGCAAGGCCTCGACGGCCCGGGCCAGCTCCCCGGCGCCGATCCCGTGCACGCGTCGCGCCGTCTCGACCGTGCGCCGTACGAAGGCCTCGAACGTCTCGTTCG
The DNA here is from genome assembly GCA_030428965.1 of bacterium. GTDB lineage: Bacteria > Planctomycetota > UBA1135 > UBA1135 > JAUIEE01. The sequence continues at coordinate 2,894 of JAUIEE010000410.1, forward strand.
GCTCCATCGCCACGGTCTCCCGAGCACGCACGCGCGTGCGGTGCGGGCGCTTGGTCTCCACCAGTCCCTCGCGGGCCAGCGCCGTGTAGGCGTGGCGAACGGTATGGAGGTTTACGCCCCAGGTCTCCGAGGCCTTGCGGATGGGTTCGAGCTCCTGCCCGGGAGCCAGCTCGCCGGACCGGATTCGATCCCGGATCGCTTCGGCGATCTGGTGGTACAGAGGAACGGGGCTGGAGGGGTCGATCGGGGGGCTCATCGGGCTGGTAGGTCTAATGTTATAGATCATAGATTCAGCCGCAACCCCCCTTCTCGACGAAAGTTGCTCGTGCTGCCGGCAGGGCAGGAGGCTCGCCGTTGGGCCCTCGGGTCGCTTCTAGGACTCCAGAGGGCCGGCCGGATCCAGGCCCCGCCCCCTGCCGGCCGCCCGGGGACAGCCTCGGATCGGAGAGTTCCCGACGTGTGCTGGGCTTGCCCGAGCTCCAAGGCAGCCTCCTGCTTGGTCGGCCAGGTGTCCGCCGTATCAGCTAAGCACTCTTCCATCCCGGCCTACGGACTCTAGGCGCCTAACAGGGACGACCACTGGGCCGTAGGTTGCTTCCCCCGGAGAGGGGAGACATCAACCTCAAGACCAGAACGAGAAAGGAGAAGAGTCATGAACCTCATTCCTTGGCGACGAAGCGAATCCCCGGTGACCGGCGACGTCAGCATCGACGACCTTTGGGAGCGCCTTTGGGGGAACGGTGGCGAGAGTCTCGCTAGCCGCCTTCCCGAGATGTTCAGAACGCGCCCCTTCCCACCCGTCAACATCGCCGAGACGGAAGAGAACTTCTGCATCACGATGGACTGCCCCGGCCTCGAGGAGAAGGACTTCGAGATCCAGGCCATGGGAAACCAGCTGAACATCTCCGGCGAGCGGAAGTGGGAAGAGGAGAAGAAGGGCAAGGACTACCGTCGCGTCGAGTCGCAGTACGGCAAGTTCGAGCGCACCGTGCAACTGCCCGAGAACGCTCGCACCGAGCCCGACCGGATTCACGCCAGCTACAAGAAGGGCGTCCTGACCCTGACGGTACCGAAGCTCGAGAAGACGCCGGCAGCCAAGATCTCCGTCCACGCCGGATAGCCCTGGCATCGATGAAGCGGTGTCGCTCCCGCCCCCGGAGGACCTCCGTGGCGGGGCCCGGGTGCGGGAGCGAACGGCGAAGACGACAAGCAAGCTAAGCCAAGCCCGTCAACGAGGACGCCGTGAGGCCTCGCAAGACACGGTCAGCCGTGCGGCGGCGATGCAGATCCCGGGCGGACCGGCTGCGCACGCAGGTGGAGGAGAACAGGACTACCCCCGAATGGGCATGGAGACCTGGGTCACCGTGGTCCCAGCTCGACCAGCCCGGGCCCCCGACGAACGCGCCAGGCGGGTCCCGGTGCGCTAGGCACGAAGCGCAGGTTGTCGATGGCGGCAGAGCCATCGAGCACCAGGGTCATGACCGAGACCGAGCCAGGATGAAAGCCCGGGTCCTCGAAGACGCTGGTGGCGGCGCGGTCGCCTGCCTGGGGCCCGGTGCGGCGCAGGTCGAGCCTGCGGAGGCCCGGAGCGCCGTCGAGCTCGCGGTCCCCGGTGAAGCCGGCCGGGACCACGATGGTGCGGGTCGCCCCGGCCCCATCCTCGAGGACCACGATCACGTCCTGGCCGGGCG
>JAUIEE010000411.1 GCA_030428965.1 bacterium
AGTCCCCTCGTTCCTCCTGTGCGCCCTGGCTCTCTCGTCGTCTTCCCTGGCCCAGGGCAAGGCGCCCGTGGACAGCGGCATTCCCCTCGTCTTCGTCGAGAACCGCGGTCAATTCAACGACCACGTCCGTTTCGTGGCCCGCGCCCCCGGGTTCCAGGGTCGCTTCCACGAGACCGGTTTCGAGTTCCTGATGGAGGGCGAAGCCGGCGTCTCGAGGGTGGGACTCGAGTTCCTCGGTGCCGAGAACGTGCAGCCCCGGGGAGAAGGCGCGTCGCTCGCGCGCACCCACTACCTGCACGGCGAGCAGCCCGGAGGCTGGATCACGGACGTGCCCGCCTGGGAAGGCTTGGCCTACGAGTCCCTCTACCCCGGCGTGGACCTGGTCGTCTACAGCAGCGCCGGGAGGTTGGAGTACGACCTGCGGCTGCAGCCCGGGGCGGATCTGGACTCCGTTCGCATCGCCGTGCGCGGATCGGCGGAGCTCCTCTTGGGGCCGGACGGAGAGCTGGTGCTCGACAGTCCCGGGGGTAGGCTCGTCCACGGCGCGCCGCGCACCTGGCAAGTGCACGCGGACGGCCGCCGCGAGCCCCTGGTGAGTCGCGTGGCTCGACGCGGCCCGGCCGAGTTCGGCTTCGAGGTCGAAGGGCGCGACCCGGCCCTGGATCTGGTCGTCGATCCGATCCTCGTCTACAGCACCTACGTGGGCGGCAGCGAGGCCGACGAAGCCCTCGGCGTGGCCGTCGACTCGGCCGGCTGCCTCTACGTGGCCGGCGTCACGCGCTCCAGCGACTTCCCGATCACGCCTCTGGCGGCGGATGATCGCGCCCACGAGGAAGAGGTGGTCGTGTTCAAGCTCGATCCCTCGGGCGAGAAGCTCCTCTACGCGACCTACGTCGGTGGTACACGCTCGGACCGCGCCCACGCCCTGGCCGTCAACGACGCGGGAGAGGTCTTCGTATGCGGCAGCACCAAGAGCACGAACTTTCCCACCACGGCCGGAGCCGTTTCCCGCGAGCGACAGCGCGGAGCCGACGCCTTCGTGTTCAAGCTCGATGCGGAAGGGTCGACCCTGCTCTTCTCGACCTACCTCGGGGGAGATGGGGACGAGGTGGCCAAGGGGATCGCCGTCAACGGCGAGGACGAGGCCTTCGTGGTCGGCACGACGAAGTCGAGCAACTTCCCCACCAGCTCCGATGCCCTGCAACCCGAGCGTCGCGGCCTGAGGGACGCCTTCGTGACCCGGCTCGACCCCTGGGGATCTCTCCTGATCTACTCGACCTTCCTCGGGGGCCTGCGAGACGACGAGGGCAACGCGATCGCCATCGATGAGCGCAACCACGCTTTCGTCACGGGAGAGACGCAGTCGGGCGACTTTCCCACGACGGCCGAGGCCCTGGATGGAAGGAAGGATCAGAACGACGCCTTCGTCGCCCGGATCGATCCCATGGGTACGGAGCTCGTGTTCTCGACCTTCCTGGGCGGGAGCGCCCGAGACGGCGGCAACGGAATCGCCCTGGGCTGGGGAGGCGACGTGTTCGTGGTGGGGGAGAGCTCTTCGGACGATTTCCCCACGACCCCGGGGGCGTTCCAGTCCGTCGCGCCGGGCCGCGGGGATGCCTTCGTGAGCAAGCTGGCCGCCTCGGGCGGCGTGCTGGTCTATTCGAGCTACCTCGGAGGCAGCGGCCCCGACGGCGCACGGGCGGTCGGCGTCGATGCCTGGGGCGCAGCCTGGGTCGCCGGCTGGAGCGAGTCGGACGATTTTCCGTCGAGCCCTGAGAGCCGTGCGTCGCAGCGCGCCGGAGGTACCGACGGCTTCGTGGTCCAGCTCGAACCCTCGGGCGCTGCCCTGGGCCACTCGACCCTGATGGGAGGGCCGAGTGACGACGAGGTCTGCGCGGTCTTCGTCGAGCCGTTCCGTGGGACGACGGCCGTGGCCGGATTCGCCAAGGCCGGCCTGGAGACCACGCGTGGTGTCCTCGGCGAACAGTCGTCCGGTCTGCGGGACGGCTTCGCCGCCCGGTTCGATCACGGCGTGTGCGGCAAGCCGGCCCGGGTCGGCTTCCTGGGCCCGGGCTGCGGGGCCAAGCTCGAGGTCTCGGCGCCGAAGCTCGGGAACGCGGTACGCCTGCAGGTGCACGGGGCCGCTCCTTCCGCGCCGGGCCTCTTGTTCATGAGTGCTGCGGGTGCGCAGTCCCGGATGTTCGGCGGTCGCTGCGAGGTCTTCCTGAAGGCGCGCGAGGCTTTCGTTCTCGGGCACTTCGTCACGAACCTGCAGGGGGAGCGCACGCTCGAGATCAAGCTACCGGACGATCCGGCGCTCTGTGGTCTGCAGGTCGTGGTGCAAGGGGCCGTGATCGCTCCCCGGGTCGGGCCCCTGCGCTTCGGCCAGGTCACCGAGGGCCGCCTCGTCGTGCTCGGCGACTAGGAACCCCTCCCCATGTGCCCCGAGCCCCCGCTCGCGCGCCTGCGCGAGCCCGGGGCAAGAGGCGGAGCCTCTTGTCCCGTGAGGGGCGTCGGGACCCCGCGCCGCCAGGCGCGGGGTCCCGACAATGCCCCGTCAGGCGATGCGGGAGCGCAGCGGACGCATCGCCGGTCATCCATCGGTCTACCCGCATCGCGCAGGCAAACCCCCAGACCCCCCTTCGGGACCCACGCGCGGGCCGCCCGCGAGCGCAGCGAGCCAGGCACCGCGCGGCAGGAAGGTGCTCCAAGGACGAGGCCTCTTCTCGAAGCTGTGGACGGTTGGGCACGTGTCTACCGTGGGCGCGCGCAACAAGGCGCGCGCCCACGGGGGTCACGGTGCCCCGAGCCCCGGTGCTCGGGACAAGGAGCACCAAGCCCCGTGTCTGCAGTCCCACGTGCCTCGCGTCGCACGTGAAACCCGCCCCACGTGCCCCCGTTAGGGAGAGCCCCCCGAAGGGGCTCTCCCAACGTCGGCCGTTGCCCCATGCCCCAAGCCAAGTGAAACACGTGCCCCCGCGTGGCGGCTCGCTGCGCTCGCCAAGGCCACGCGCTGGGCGCCGAAGGGAAGCCGAGGGTTTGCCGTTGCGCGACGCTTTCCACCGGGTTGGACCGGCGATGCGTGCGCTGCGCTCCCGCATCGCCTGACGGGGCAGTGTCGAGACCCCGCGCCTGGCGGCGCGGCGTCTCGACGCCCCTTACGGGGCAAGAGGCTCCGCCTCTTGCCCCGGGCTCGCGCAGTCGCGCGAGCTGGGTGCACGGGGGCTGGGCTCGGGGCATCGGGGCGGTTGTCTTCGAAGAATGGGCGTCAAGCCTTGGGGAAGCGCAGCTCGGTGTCCCGTGACGCGTGTCTCGGGGCCCAGGTCAGGGCGGCAACGGGTCTCGGCTTGGTGCGCTGTGCGACCTGTCTTCGGGGAAGGGCATCGAGCATCGGGGCGCGTAGCGTGGTCCCCGCGTCACATGCTTCGCGCCCCACGTGCCCCCGTTAGGGAGAGCCCCCTGAAGGGGCTCTCCCAACGTCGGCCGTTGCCCCGTGCCTCCAAGCCAAGTGAGACACGAGACCGCCGCGCGGTGCCTGGCTCGCTGCGCTCGCGGGCGGCCCGCGCGTGGGTCCCGAAGGGGGGTCTGGGGGGTTGCCTGCGCGATACGGGTAGACCGATGGATGACCGGCGATGCGTGCGCTGCGCTCCCGCATCGCCTGACGGGGCAGTGTCGAGACCCCGCGCCTGGCGGCGCGGCGTCTCGACGCCCCTCACGGGACAAGAGGCTCCGCCTCTTGTCCCGGGCTCGCGCAGGCGCGCGAGCTGGGTGCACGGGGGCTGGGCGCGTGGTGACTAGCCCCGGGGGTGGTACAGACGGTGCAGGCTCTGGATGTGCTCGGCGTCGACGTGGGTGTAGATCTCGGTCGTGCGGATCGAGGCGTGGCCGAGCATCTCCTGGACGCTGCGCAGGTCGGCCCCGCCCTCGATCAGGTGCGTGGCGAAGCAATGCCGGAGAACATGGGGCGAGATCCTGCGTGGCAGTCCGGCTTTCAGGGCCAGGGTCTGGATACGTCGCCACGCGGTGGTCCGATCGAGAGGCTTGCCCGACTTGCTCAGGAAGACCTCGGGGCGGCGGGCGGCACCCTTCAGCCGTGGCCGACCCTCGGACAGCCAACGATCCAGGGCGGCTCGGGCGCGGTCCCCGATGGGGACGATGCGTTGCTTGCCCCCTTTGCCGTGCAGGCGCAGGACGCGCAGGGAGGGCTCGATGCCCTCGGTCCTCAAGCCCACGGCTTCGCTGATGCGGGCCCCCGAGGCGTAGAGGACTTCCAGCAACGCGGCGTCCCGCTGACCCATCCAGGTCCCGAGGTCCGGGCTGCCCAGGAGGCTCTCCACCTCCTCGATGGCCAGGACCGAAGGCAGGGCCCGCCGGAGCACGGGCGCGGAGATGCGGGCCGAGGGATCTTCTTGCAGCACGTCCTCGAATACCAGGTGGCGCAGGCACATGCGCAGGGACGCACTCGCACTCGGACGCCACGGCGTGGATCTTGCGCAACTCCTCCACGTTGTCGAAGGTCATTGTGCGCACGTTG
>JAUIEE010000412.1 GCA_030428965.1 bacterium
GCGAGATCCTAAACGGGCCCCATGCCCCTCGAAAGCCCTGCCTGCCGCTTTCGGTCTCCCGCCGACCGCCGGTCGGCGATCAACGCTCGTGCTGGACGAGGGCCGCGAGCTTTCCGCCGACGGCCTCGGCCACGATCCGGTTGCCGCGGGGAGACAGGTGACTGCCGGTGTACAGCGCCTCCCCCTGGCTCTGGAGAGCGGCGAGAGGTTCGGCCAGATCCAGGTAGGGCTGCCCCGCCGCCCCGAGGGCGGCGGTCAGGGTGCGCCAATAGGGCCCGTCGGCCTTCCTGCCGGCCGACAGGTCCGAGGCGATGGGAAACAAGAGCACCAGGGTCGGCACCTCGTTCTCGACCCCCAGCGCCGCGAAGGCCTCGAGGATGGCCACGGTGGTGCGGAAGGGCTCGCCCTGGGGATCCGACCACAGGCGCGGCAATTCCCGGGCGGCGTAGGCCCGCTGAGCGCCCCACAGGCGGCCGAGGGCCAGGGAACCCAGCCCCCTGGGCACCCAGGAACGCGCCCAGTATTCGTGCTCCCACGCATTGGGGTCGAAGCCTCCTTCGATGGCCTCGATCAGCTCCGCCCGGGTTGCGAAGGGTTGGGGCACGAGGACGAGCCCCTCTTCCGTCAGCACGAAGCGCGGCTTGGCGGCCGCGCTGTCGGCATTGGGGTACCACAGAGGGCGGTAGCGATTGACGTTGCGCCCGATGTTCTCGAGCAGCAGCCCGACCACGAGCACGTCCGCATCGAGCTCGGCGAGCTCCCCCCGTGCTCGCAGGAGCGCCTGGTCCGTGCCGTACCCTCCGACCCCCAGGTTCAGAACCTCCCAGTCGGGGCGCAGCGCCTCCAGCTGCACTTGCCAGGTGTCGCCGTCGGAGACCTCTTCGCAAAAAGTGAACGAGTCCCCGAAGGTCGCCACGCGCAGGGTGCCTTCGGGACACGAACGCGCGTACTCGCGCGGCCCACGCCAACCGCGGGACTGGATGGAGGTCGACCCGTCCGGCGAACGGCTCGACCTGCGGTAGGCCCATCCCAGTCGGGCATCGAAACGTCCGACCCCGCGGGGAGCCTCCCCTTCGAGCTCCGCCTTCTGCCGCTCGACCCAGTCGCGCTGGCGCTCGTTGGTGACGGCACCGTAGGGCGGCAGGGGCCGCCAGTAGCGGGGCAACACGTAGAAGCGAGCGAAGCCCTCGAGCAGCACCAGCCCTGCAAGAAACAGGGCCGCGACGAGCAGCAGCTTGCGGCGGATCAATCCGCTTTCCGGGCCAGGGCCCCGAAGGCCGCGACGATCGAAGCGGCGTCCCCCTCGAACAGGGTGCGCGGGTCGAGCAGCAGCCGATCCTCGTGCAGGCGCGCGAAGATGGGTGGATCCGAACGCCGCAGGAGGCCGGCCAGACGTTGCACCGAGAAGCGATCGCTCTGGACGCGACAGCAGAACGAAGGCAGAAACACCCCGGGAGCACTGCCGCTTCCGGGCTGGAAGGCACTCTCGGCCACCTCGGCCTCCATCCCCCCGATCGCTCCGATCTCCCGCGCTAGCCGCTCGGCGAGCGCGCGCACCTCGGAGCCTTGGCGGTTGACCATGGCACGCGCCGGGATCTCGTCCGCCCGGCCCGCAAGGTAGAGCTCGAGGGTGCACTCCAGGCCCGCCAGTCCCACCTTGTCGAGCCGCAGGGCGCGATAGAGGGGGTTCTTGCGCAGCTCCTCGATGCGCTCCTTCCGCCCCACCAGGAGCCCCGATTGCGGTCCGCCCAGCAGCTTGTCTCCGGAGAAGGCCACCACGTCGATGCCACTCTCGACGACGGGCCCGACGTGGGGCTCGTCTCCCATCTGGCGCAGCGCCTCGCTGTCGCCCGCATCGATCAGGCCGGAGCCCAGATCGTAGGCCGTAGGCACCCCGAGCTCGCGCCCGAGAGCCGCGAGCCCTTCGACGGACAGCTCCTCGACGAAACCGACCTGGCGGAAGTTCGAGGTGTGCACCTTCATGAGCAGCCCGGTGCGCTCGCCCACCTTGGCCCGGAAGTCGGCCGCGCGGGTGCGGTTGGTCGTCCCCACCTCGACCAGCTTCGTGTTGGCCCGCTCCATCACGTCGGGCATGCGGAACGACCCACCGATCTCCACCAGCTCGCCGCGGCTGACGATCGTCTCCCGACCGGCCGCGAAGGTCGACAGGATCAGCACGCAGGCTGCGGCGTTGTTGTTCACGGCGATGCCCGCCTCCGCCCCGGTCAGGCGTGACAAGAGCTCGGAGACGCGGTCGTCGCGCCGGTTGCGCTGGCCGCTGTGGCGATCGACCTCCAGGAGCGCGTAGCTTCCGGCCACCTCCCCCATGCGCTGGGCCGCCTCGGGGTGGACCGGCGCGCGGCCGAGTCCGGTGTGCAGCACGACTCCGGTCGCGTTGATCACGCGCCGCAGGCCGCGCCCCTCCTCCAGGGTCACCTTCCCGGCCACCGCGGCCTGGAACTCCCCCCGGTCCAGCCGCGCCTGCAAATCGTCCGCGCCCAGCCCGCCCGAGCGGATCTCCTCGCGCCAGTCCGCGAGGGCGTCCTGCACGAATTCCACGAGCAGCGTCCGGGAGACTCGCGCTTCGAGCGCCTTCAGCTCCGGCCAGGAGAGGGCTTGCTCGACCGAAGGCAACAGCCTGTAGGGATTCTGGACGGGGGACGTCATGGCGTGGGAGACAGGGCAGGAATCGTCCACCCGTTTTAGGCCGCTCCTGCCCGGGGAGAAAGCTCGCGCAACGAAAAGGCTCCCGTATGCTTCCCGGCAGGTCGTCGGGAGGGCTCCTCCCGGCCGCCTCCACCTTCCACCATGCGGATTCCCTGGCTGCTCCAGACGCCTCCCTCCGAGGCCGTCTCCAACCTCGTACGCCACGCGCGCCTGACCGAGCTCCAGGCGACGCTCCTGGCCTCCCGGGGACTGATCGAGCCCGACGTGGCCAAGCGCCACCTCCAGGCCAGCCCGATGGGCTTGCACGACCCCTTCCTGCTTCCGGACATGGAGCCGGCCTGCGAGCGCATCGTTCGCGCTCTCCGGGACCGGGAGACGGTCCTGATCCACGGGGACTACGACGTGGACGGCGTGACGGGCACGGCGCTCTTGACGCGCTTGTTCCAGCAGCTCGGGGGCAAGGTCGAGTGGCACATCCCCAACCGCCTGGTGCACGGATACTCCTTCGGCGACCACTCGATCGAGCGTGCGGAAGAGGTCGGAGCGACGCTGGTGATCAGCGTGGACAACGGCACGTCCGAACACGAGGTCATCGGCCGCCTCAAAGAGCGCGGCATCGACACGATCGTCACCGACCACCACGAGCCGCCCCGGGGCCCGTTGCCCGAGGCCGTGGCCATCGTCAACCCCAAGCTCCCGGGGTCGGACTACCCCTGGCGCGAGCTGTGCGGGGGCGCCGTGGCCTTCAAGCTCGCCTGGGGCGTGTGCCAGAAGACCAGCCGCTCGAAGCGCGTTCCGCCCGAGCTCAAGGACTTCCTGGAGGACGCCACGACCCTGGTGGCCATCGCCACGGTCTGCGACGTGGTTCCCCTGCTCGACGAGAACCGCATCCTGGCCCGCTTCGGGCTGAAGTCCCTGGCGCGCACCCGACAGAGCGGCCTCCGGGCTCTGCTCCGGTTGGCGAAGCTGGCCGACGGCCGTCCGACGGCCGAGGACGTCGCCTTCCAGATCGGCCCGCGTATCAACGCCAGCGGACGTCTGGGGGGCGCGGAACGGGCGGTGGAGCTCTTGCTCTGCAACGAACCCACCCGGGCCGAAGAGCTGGCCCGGGAGCTCGATCGGCTCAACCAGGAGCGCAAGGAGATCGAGGCGGAGGTGCTGGAAGAAGCGCGCGCCCAGGCGGCACGCTTCGCCGATCCGGAGGAGCACCCGGTGCTCATCCTCGGCGGGAAGGGCTGGCATCAAGGGGTGGTCGGAATCGTGGCGGCCAGGATCACCGAGGAGTTTCACCGTCCCGCGGTCTGCATCGGCTTCGAGGACGAAATGGGAAGAGGCAGCGCACGCTCGGTCGAGAACTTCAGCGTACTCGAAGCGCTGCGCGCAGGCGCCGCCCACATGGAACGCTTCGGGGGCCACAGCCAGGCGGCGGGCCTCGAGATGCGGCGCTCGGAGCTCGACGCCCTGAGGAACGCCGTGGCCCGCAGGGCCCGCGCCATGTTGGCCGAGGCCCCCCCCCGCGAGCCGGTGCTGAGGGTCGACTGCGAGCTCCCGTTCGCGGAGATGAACGACCACACCATGGGCCACCTCGACCTCCTGGCGCCTTTCGGGGAAAGGAACGAAAAGCCCGTGCTGCTCTCCCGCGACCTACGCTTGGCCGAACCTGCCCGGGCGGTCGGTCAAGGGCACAAGCACCTCTTGCTGCGCCTTCGACGCGGGGACCACGTCCTCAAGGCCATGGCCTTCCGCATGGGGGATCGGATTGGAGAGCTCGAGATGGGGGCCCCGATCGACATCGTCTACACCCCTCGCTGGAACGCGTTCCGGGGGGAGATCAAGCTGGAGCTCCAGCTCTTGGACTT
>JAUIEE010000413.1 GCA_030428965.1 bacterium
CACGATCTCGAACCTTTTCCTCGTGCAGGGGCAGAAGCTGCTGACCCCGTCGACCGATCGTGGTTGTCTCGGGGGCATCACGCGGGCCAAGCTCCTGGAGGACCTCGAGCGCCAACCCGCAGAGACGGCTCGCGGGCCCATGGAAGTGGTCCTGGGGCAGGTCGACCTCTCCGACCTCGACGCGGCCTCGGAGGTCTTCCTCACGAACTCGACCTCGGGCGTCATCCGCGTGCTCGAGGTGATGCATTCCGAGGCCGGGAAGAAGAGCTGGTCCGGTTCCGGTCCGGTCGTGACAGCCCTGCAGGAGCGCTTCCGGGCCGTGGAAGAGCGCTACCGACGGGACCCCGCCTCCCTGGGGGCTCCCCGCAGCGCGGGAGCGGCTCCCGGGCCGTAGACCCAAGCTTCGGTCCGGACTAGGGAACCGGCTCTCATCCGTGACCTGATAGCATGAGACTCCGCGCCCCCTTGCGGAGCGGGAACCCAAGGAGATCCCCGATGGCGAAGCTTTTGAGTTCGACCCTGCTCTTGGCGGCCCTGGCTGCCCCCTCGTCCGCCCAACCGCGCATCCCCGGTCCCGGCGCCGCCTGGGTCCAGGAGGACCAGAGGGACGAGATCAAGGAGACGCTCGCCGAGCTCGCCAAGAAGATCAAGGACAAGAAGGGGGGCGGCGACGCGGAGGCGATCGAGGTCATCGATGGCCTCCTGGGCGAGTTTCCTGCCTGTGGCCCCAAGGATCGCGCGGCGATCGTCAAGGGACTCGAGAGCTGCCTGAAGGCCAAGCGCAGCGTCGAGCTGGAGCCCGGCGTGCCCGACAGTCGGCTGCACCTGGCCGCCGCGGTGGCCCTGCAGAACATGGCGCCCGAGAGCGTCAAGGTGCTGATCGATCAGGTAGGCAACAAGAACCACCAGAAGGTTCCTGCGGTCATTCGCGCCCTGATCCTGTCTTTGGGGAAGACCCGGGACACTTCGGGAGTCAAGACCCTGCTGGGGCTGCTCGATCACAAGGAAGCCCAGATCCAGGCCTCCGCCTCGGAGGCCCTGGGGGAGTTCTCCGGAGCCGAGCTCAAGTTGCGCAAGGACATCTTCGAAGACCTGCTCAAGCTGATGATGGGGCGCAAGAACGAGATGGACGCCGATCCGACCGACAACATCGCCCGGGACCGCTGGAACGTCCTCTCGGGGCCGATCATCGCGAGCCTGCAGTCCCTGTCCGGATACGACGAACGGGACCCCCAGGCCTGGCAACGCTGGTGGAACAAGAACAAGAAGACCGATTGGGACGAGCAAGGTTGATCCCTGACGGAGGGAGAAGCAACGGACGGGCCGGCCTCGGTCCGTTCCTGCTCGCCTTGCCTCTCGCCTTCGCGACGTTCGCGGTCTTGCACCTGCTCGAGCGCCCGCAGCCCGCGGGGCCGTGGAGCACCACCTCCGAACCTCTGCCCGCCACGGCGCCCTCGGACTCCCCGGCGCTGCGCCCCGGGTTCGCCGCGGAGATCACGACGGCATCCGGAGGGGAGCTGCGCTTTCAGCTGACACCCCTGCGCGGGGAGCGGGAGGAGCTCGACTTCCTGGGCCGTTCCCTGGCGCAACGCCACGGGCTCGCCCCGGGAGCTCCGTGGAGGCTCATGATCAGCGGTGACGTCCCGCTGGCCGACGGAACCTGGCTGTCCGAGGTGCGCATCCTGGACGCCGACGGCGTGGCTCTACGCTGGCTCGGCGTCCAGCAACCTGCGCGTCCGGGCCCCATGCTCTCCGTGCTGTTGGCCCCGTCCCTGGGGCCCGAGGCGGAGCTCACCCTCTGGGGCCGCTGGCCCGAGGCTCCGGCTCGCCTCGAACTGGCGGGGCTCGTCGAGGGTGCCGTCGCGCTGGAGGAGGTCCGATTCAGCGCCGACGAGCTCTCGCCGGGGGTCTTGCACCTGGGGCAGAGAGACGCGGTCGCCCGGAGCCATGGAGGTCGGGAGGGCGAGCTGGAACGCCTGCGTGACGAGCTCGAGCTCGAGCGCCAAAAGCGCCAGGAGCGGGAGCTGGAGTGGTACCGCTTCAACCGTGCCCTCACGAAGTTGGACCTGGGGGAGGGCCAGCCCGAGTTTCCCGTCGATCCGGCGGACCTGCCGGAGGGAAGCGTCCCCGAGGAGGAGCAAGACGGAGCGCAGGAGTCGGAGGAGGTGTCCGAGGAAACCGCTCCCGGTTCCGCGGAAGAGGAAGCCGACGACCTGGAACGGCGCCAGGCCAGGGCCGAGGAGATCGGGCGCTCGCTGCGGGCGCTGTTGACCCTCGAGGAAGTGCAAGGCCTGGATCTGCTCGAGGTCGGACAGCTCGGGGATGGATGGATCGGTCCCGTGCTGTTTCGTCTGCTCGACAAGCGCGGGACCCTGACCGGCAGTCTCTACGCCGAGCGCCTGCGCCTCGAGGCCAGCCGGGCCGCCCAGACCGTGACGCTCGTGCTCGAAGAGGGCTACGAGAGTCGCGCGGGGCTGCGCGAGCCCTTCGCCGACGGTGTGCGACGTCTTGTCCTCCCCCTCGTGAGTCCCGCCCGCTTCTTCGACTCGGTGCCCGAGCTCTTCCTGGCGAGCAAGTTTCTGGCCACTCCGGACGATGGCCTGTGGGACCTCGAGGAGCTGCGCTCGAACCTCAACCGTCTCCTGGCCGAGGACATCACCGGAGGCTGGTATCGGTTGCGCAGCCTGGGGGGAGTTCTCGGTGACGAGTGGATCGAGGTCCACCTCGAGTCGTTCGACTCGGGGGGGCGCATTCGGCGTCGGATCTTCGCGGACCGGATGCGGATCGAGCGCGAGTCGCCCGGCGTGGTGCTCTTCCTCGAGGACGGTGCCATCGTCCACGGAGACAAGAAGGACGGTTTCCTGGGCGGCACCTACCGCGTCTTCCTGCCCCGCGCGAAGTGGGGAGACTGGGTCGAGGTGGGCATGCCGGGAGTGGGGCCTGCCCATGTCACCGGGGCGCAGGAAAACGAAGGCGACGAAGGGAGCTCGGGGGGCGGCTGAGCTAAGCTCGGGCCCATGCCCAGGCGCAGCACCCCCAAGGCGGACCTTCCCGGGCCGAGTCTCTTCGACCTACCCGCCGAGGGGCCGCCCCCGGCTCCGGTCCAGCCCGAGGCCGCGCCGGCCGAGCACCCGCGCTTCACTGTCGGAGAGCTCACCCAGGAGATCAAGTCCCGGCTGGGTGGCCTGGGCAAGGTACGCGTCGAGGGAGAGCTCTCCTCGTGGAAGGTCGCGGCGAGTGGGCACGTGTACTTCGACCTCAAGGAGGAGTCGGCGCGCCTGTCCTGCGTGATCTGGCGCAGCGGTCGATCCCGTGCGCTGAGCTTCGACCCGGAGGAGGGGATGCAGGTCGTGGCCCACGGTCGGCTGGACGTCTACGCGCCCCGGGGCTCCTACAACCTGATCGTCGAGCGGCTCGAGCCGTTGGGGCTGGGCGCCCTCCTGGCCCAGCTCGAGAAGCTCAAGGCCGAGCTGTCGCAGAAGGGCTGGTTCGATCGCGCCCGACCTCTTCCGGCGATGCCCCGCTGCATCGGCCTGGTGACCAGTCGGGACGGCGCTGCCCTGCGGGACTTCCTGCGCACGCGCAGTCTGCGTTGGCCCCACTATCCGCTGCGCCTTTGCCACGTTCCCGTGCAGGGGCCCGGCGCGGCCGAGGCCATCGCTGCGGGCATGGCTCGCCTGGAGCGTTCCGGTTGCGACGTGATCGCCGTGATCCGTGGCGGTGGATCGATCGAGGATCTGTGGGCCTTCAACGAACGGGCGGTGGCCGAGGCCATCTGGGCCTCGGGCGTTGCGGTCGTCAGCGGGGTGGGACACGAGACCGATACCACCCTGGCGGATCTCGTGGCGGATCACCGGGCCCATACTCCGACCGATGCGGCCCAGTACCTGATCCCCGATCGCTCGTCCCTGGTCGAGCGTCTCGAACGGGCGGGCAACTACCTCATCGAAGCGGTCCATGGCCATCTGGATGCGCGCCGCGAACGGTTGGCCGACCTGTCCGCCCGCCGTTCGTTGCGGGATCCCGCCTGGCTCCTGGGCGAGCGGAGCCGCGAACTGACCGCGCTGCGCCGTGCCTTGAGGCAGGCTTCCCAATCCCTGCACGCGGGCTTCCTGCGACGTCTGGAGCGTTCGGCCGGGGCGTTGGAGCTGGCCTCTCCGGCCCGTCGCCTCGAGCGCCACCGGGCCACCCTCGACCATGCGGGAAGGATCCTGGTGCGCGAGGGCGAGCGCAGCCTCGCGTCCGCCGGGGAGCGCCTCGTGCATCAGACGCGCCGGCTGGAAGGTGTCTCTCCTCTGGCGGTCCTCGGGCGCGGCTACTCGGTCACCCGCAAGCGCGGGGAGAAGGGCGCCGTTCGCGCTGCCGCGACCCTCCGACCCGGCGACGAGGTCGAGACCCGGCTGAGCGAGGGGAGCTTCCTGGCTCGTGTGCTCGAGGTCGACGCTCCGGACGAAGGTCCGTCCGATGTCTGACGCCCAAGTCGCCGCGACCTGGGCGGTGGTCGTCAACTGGAACGGCGGTGAGGA
>JAUIEE010000414.1 GCA_030428965.1 bacterium
TGGTTGAAGTAGGTCAGCGCGGCCGATCCGGACCAGGTGGTCTTCTTGTTCTCGATGAACTGGTAGCCCAGACCCGCACCGATGAAGTAGCGCAGGTCGATGTTCTGGGCCAGGTCGTAGCCCGCCCCGGCGATGCCCAGGTAGTAGAGGCGCTCGGTGGCGAAGTAGTTGTATTCCGCGGCGGCACCGTACTCGCGGTCGGTGATGCCGTTGCGTGTGGAGGTGTAGGTCCACCAGGCCCTGAGGTTCCACAGGTCGTTCTCGCCGCGGCGGTTGGCTTCCGCTGCCAGGCTCGCGGTTCGGTCCCGGGTGTTACCGCTCGTGTAGGTGGCTCCGAAGTTGACCGAGCCGTGCCACTCGTTGAGGGGCTCTTCTTCCTCCTGGAAGAGAGGCGAAGGGGCCGGTGCGGTGGTCAGGGGAGTGGAGGGGAGAGCCTCTGCGGGGCCCGCGACAGCGGAAAGGGCCAGGATTCCTAGACTGGCTACGCTCATGACTTGCTTCTCTGGGAAAGGGGATGGGGAGGGCTTCTCTGCCAATTTGGGCGGGGGATCATACTCGCTCCGTAAAGACCCTTACAGGTGACAATCCCGGTAGGACGGGCGTTTTGCGCGTGATTACGGGCAAAAACGCGTTCCTGGGGGGAGGGAGAAACCAGAGCGGGCGGGCCCGGTCTGAAAGGGAGTTCGATCTCCCTACGAGACCCCAGGAGGAGCCCCATGGAAGTGGATTTCAGCAAGATCGAGGACGTGGATTCGTTCCTGGCCGTGCCGGCGGGGACCTACCTGTGTCGGATCGGCGAAGTGCGTGAAGGGTTGACCCGTGACGGTCATCCACGCTGGGCCTTCCGGCTGGACATTGCCGAGGGCGACCACGCAGGCCGCATCGCCGCCTGGGACGGCTTGAGCTGGAGCGAGCGCGGCTTGCCCCACACGAAGAACGTCCTGTCCCAGCTCGGCTTCGACGTTTCGGGGACCCTGGAGCTCGAGGCCGAGGATCTGGAGGGACTGGTGGTACGAGCCGAGCTGCAGCTCGAAGAGCGCGAGGACCCGAGGACCGGCCGCAAGGTCGTGCGGCTGCGGGTGCCCTACCACGGGTACCAGGCGGCCTCTTGAGCCGCGGGGGCCCCCAGGGGCCAGGAGGGGCCAAGTCGGACGGCTGCGGGATGGAAGCGGCGGCGGGTGGCGCTCAAACTACGGCCCATGGGTGCCCGAGATCGCGATCGCCGCCGTGTGGAGGACCTCCGCAGGGAGATTCGTCACCACGATCAGCTCTACTACCTGGACTCGGAGCCCGAGATCTCGGACTCCGAGTACGACGCGCTCTTTCGCGAGCTGAAGGGGCTCGAGGAAGAGCACCCTGAGCTGGTCGATCCGGACAGCCCGACCCAGCGCGTGGGAGCGCCGCTGCCCGAGGGCCAGGGTTTCGAGAAGGTGGCCCACGAGGTGCCCATGCTCTCGATCGACAGCCTCGTCTCCGCCGAAGAGGTCCAGGAATTCGAGGAGCGCATCCTGCGCTTCTTGAAGATGGAAAGCGGCGCGGACCTGGACTGGGTGGTCGAGCCCAAGTTCGATGGGGTCAGCCTGTCGGTCCTCTACCTGGATGGAGACCTCGTGCGGGGTTTGACCCGCGGCAACGGGGCGGAGGGGGAAGACGTGACCGCCAACGTCCGCACGATCCGCAACCTTCCCCTGAGCCTGTCGCCCGAGTGTCCCCGGCTGCTCGAGGTGCGCGGGGAAGTGCTGATCAACCGTCAGGCCTTCCAGAACCTGAATCGCCGCCGGGAGGAGCGCGGCATGGTGCTCCTGGCCAACCCGCGCAACGCGACCTCGGGGGCTCTGCGCCGGAATGATCCGGCCGAGGTCTCACGCTATCCGCTCGAGTTCCACGCCTGGGAAGTCGCTCGATCGGAGGGCGAGGACGACTTCGCGACCCACGCCGAGCGCTTCGAGGCTCTGCGGTCCTGGGGCCTGCCCGATTCGGGCTATGGCCTCCGAGTGCGCGGGCTCCAGGCTTGCCTCGACTACCACGCCGACATCGAAGCGCGGCGCTTCGAGATCCCCTTCGACATGGACGGGATCGTGGCCAAGCTCGACCGACTCGAGCTGCGCGAGCGCCTGGGTCGCACGGCTCGCGCCATGCGCTGGCAGTACGCCCACAAGTTCGCTCCGGTCGAAGCCACGACCATGCTGCGCGCCATCGAGGTCCAGGTGGGCACGAACGGGCGTCTCACTCCGCGGGCGCACCTCGATCCGGTCGAGGTGGGGGGCGTTACGGTCCGTCACACCACCTTGCACAATGCCGACCACGTGGCCGGCCTCGGACTCAGGATCGGAGATCGTGTGTTCCTGGAGCGCGCCGGGGACGTCATTCCCCAGGTCATGGGGGTCGCCAAGAAGGGACCTGAAGGCGCGCCTCCTGGATGGGAGCAGGCGATTCCCGAGGAGTTGCTCGGGACAGGGGGGACGCCCCGTGCCGGCGTGACCTGGGAGTACGGGGCCTCCTTCGAGATGCCTTCCCACTGTCCGGCCTGCGGGACCGAGACCGTGCAGGCCGGCAAGTACTGGCTGTGTCCCAACGGCCTCGACTGCGGGCCTCAGCTCGTGGGGCGGACCCAGCTCTTGACGGGTCGCAGTGCCTTCGAGATCGACCGCTTGGGCAAGAAGCTCATCCAGCAGCTGGTCGATGCCGGGTTGGTGGAGACCCCGGCCGACGTCTTCCATCTGGAGGCGGAGCGCTTGCTCGAGCTGGAGCGGTGGGGACAGAAGAGCGTCGACAACCTGCTTCGCCAGCTGGAGGAACGGCGCCGCGTTCCCTTCGACCGCTTCCTCGTGGCCCTGGCGATTCCGGAGGTGGGCAGCGCAACCGCCAAGCTGCTGGCCAAGCACTTTGCTACTTTCGGCGATCTCGAGTCGGCCGGGGTGGAGGAGCTGGAGGGCATCGAGGGCATCGGGCCCGAGATGGCCCGTTCCATCGCCGGTTGGCTGGTGCACCCCGCCTGCGTCGGTTTGGTCGCGCGTCTGGAAGAAGGGGGAGTCGAGATTGTCTACCCCGATCCCGAAGCGAGCGTGGACGGAGCTCTGGGCGGAAAAACCTTGGTTTTCACCGGAACCCTCGAGGGGCTTTCCCGACGCGAGGCCAAGACGCTGGCCGAATCCCAGGGGGCGCGCGTGGTTTCTTCGCTCAGCTCACAAACCGATTACCTGGTGGTCGGTGACAAACCCGGTAGCAAGCGCAAGAAAGCCGAGGCCCTCGGAGTGTCCATTCTAGAGGAATCCGCGTTCCTCAAATTGGCCGGTCGAGGCTCGTAGGAACCGCCCTGGGGGCCGGGAAGCCCGTTTCGGCCTTCGGCACGGAATTTCCTTGGTTCTTTGCGTCGAGATCGCGCGTTCTGCGCGTAGTACCTACAGGAAGCGAGACTTCAACCCCCTGGAGTTTCCCATGAAGAAAGAGACCACCCCCGCTGCGAGCCCCAAGGAAACGCCGACCCGGGCCAAGACCCTGAAACCCTCTGCCTCCGGGCTTCCGGCCGGCATGCGGACGCAGGAGACCGAAGCCCTCGTCGAGCGAGCCCAGGCCGGCGACGCCGCGGCGCTCAACGATCTGTTCACCCAGTACTACAGCTACATGGTGGACCTCGCCCGCCGTCGACTCGGTTCGCGGCTGCGCGTGAAGGAAGAGGCCGATGACCTGGCCCAAACGACCTTCCGCGAAGCGACCCGGGACTTCGGCCAATACCAGTACCGCGGCGAGGGCTCCCTCCTGCGCTGGTTGGGACAGATCCTGCACAACAAGATCCGGGACAAGGCGGAGTACTACTCGGCCGGCAAACGGGACATGTCCCGCGAGCGTCCCGTGGAGGATGCGAAGGACGAATCCGGCGCGGCCGCCAGCCGCTTCGAGAGCCCGGACCTGACCGTGACCCGGCAGGTCCAGCGCAAGGAGGAGTTCGTCATCCTGCGGGAGGCCCTCGAGGACCTCTCTCCGGACCACCGCAAGGCGATCACCCTGGTCTTCTTCCAGGGCCTGCCCCTGCGGGAGGCCGGCAAGCGGATGGACGGACGCAGCGAGGATGCCGAACGGCTCATCGTGACCTCCACTGCCGAGGTCACCTTCTACGAAGCGCCGCTGCGCGCGGCGCGCTGCAGCAGCAGACCCTCAACGCGGTGCGCGAGGTCGAGACGGCGCTGACCCGCGAGCGCGAGCAGCTCGAGGTGTTGGCCGCGACCGCCGCCCAGCGCGACGCGGCCGCGCGCGCGTTCTCGCAGGCCCGCGCGCGCTTCGCCGCCGGGCTCAGCGACTACCTGAGCGTTCTCAACACGGTCACGACCCTCGAGCGCGAGGTCGCGAACTAGGCGGCTCCCCCCCGGTTCGCTGGCCGGGCTTCGCGGCAGCTGTCATCCTCCTTGCATGAGGAGGATCGGGCGTTACGAGGTCGTGTCCGAGCTCGGCCGCGGCGGCATGGGCGCGGTGTTCAAGGCGTGGGACCCCCAGGACCGGACCCACGTCGCG
>JAUIEE010000415.1 GCA_030428965.1 bacterium
TTGCCCAGGGCCGCCTTCGACTCGACCTCAGGCGGAACACCTCCCCCCCAGAGTACGAGCCGATCGATGTGCATCGACGTGTGGAGCGCCCAGCGACAGGCGGTAGCCGTGCCCTGGGAGAACCCGAGCAGGGTCACCCCGGGGTCCGCCCCCTTCAGCTTCTCGAACAGGGAGCCCGCCAGCTGGTCCAGGTAGGCCAGGTAGTCGGCGATCTCCTCCTCGCGCGCCTCCCTGGTCATCCAAGACGCTCCGACCGGCCCACCACCGGACTTCAGGTAGAAGCGGGACAGGCCTTCCGGGGCCACCAACCAGCGGCGGCCGTCGTCCAGTTCACGGAAGTTGCCCAGGAAGGCATCACACAGCTCGCCATAGCCATGCAGAACGATCCAAAGCTCCTGGGGCAGCTCGGAGCGGTCACCCAGGAACGCGTAGCGTGCCGTACGCGGGACTTTCAGGCTATGGGTCGAGATGGAACGCATCAGGAAGTCCGTCACCCAGAGACTAGAGGACCCGAGCGGAGGTGGCGATAGAGGATTCCCGCCGGCTTCCGCCCGGGAGCGCGAGGAATCCGCCTCGGGACCACACGACCGCGACTCCCCTGGGCCGACGTCCAGAGGTATCCTCTGACCGGAGGTCTTCCGCCCATGATGAAGCTCGTTCTCGCAGCCGCCGTCGCCCTGTCCCTGTCCGTCGGCCCCCAGGAAGCTCCCTCGGAAGAGACCCGAGAGACCCGCTCCGAGGACGAGCTGGCCGTCGAGGCTGCCATCCAGGACTACATCTCCGCGTTCTACGACATCCAGCCCGAGCTGATCGAGAGCTCCGTGCATCCCGACGTCGCCAAGTTCGGCTTCTTTCGCCCCTCGGAAGACGCTCCCTACCGCGAGTCCCCCATCACCTTCGACGCCCTGGTCGACCTGGCCGGCAGCCTCAACCAGAGTGGCTGGATCGGCGAGGACGCTCCCCGGAAAGTGACGCTGTTCGAAGTCCTGGATCGGACGGCGGCCGCCAGCTGCCGCGCCGCCTGGGGTATCGACTTCCTTCACCTCGCCAAGTACGGGGAAGACTGGAAGATCGTCCAGGTCCTGTGGCAAAGCCATCCGAACCCCGCCGCGGACGCCCCCAGGTGATCAGCCCGGTTCAGGTTCGGCGTCGTGGATGCGAATGCGCACCAGCGTCGCCGCCAAGAGGACAGCTCCCCCCAACAGGACCCGGGAGCCCGGCTCCTCTCGATGCACGAGCCAGGCCCAGTAGGGACTGAAGAACAGCTCGGGCAGCATGAGCAAGGAGGCCTCCAGCGCCGGCACCCGGCGCAGGGCCGCACCGAGGCAGACGTAGGCCAGGGCGATCTGAAAGACCCCGAGCCACAGGATGGCTCCCAGGTCGGGCCAGCCGATCTCCGCCGGACCGATTCCCCTCAGCGCGAGAGGGAGAGCCACCACGCAGGTGAGCAGGTTGCCTGAAGCTACGGCGGCCAGGGGAGCTCCCCCCGAACGGCCCACCCCGCGCAGGGCGAGCAGGGTCAGGGCCCAGCTCAGCCCGGAAAGGGTCGCCAGGAGATTGCCGAGCCAGGGATGAGGTGCGGTGGCCTGGGGAGCCCTGGGCTCGAGCCACAAGAGCCCCATGCCCAGCAGCATGAGGGCCAACGCGAGCCCATCGCCGCGGCGACGCCGTTCCCCGAGGAACAGCGGCCCGAGCAAGAGGATGTAGAAGGGGGCTCCCGACTGGAGGAAGGTCGTGCTGGCCGCCGTGGTGTGACGGTTGGCCTGCACGAACAGGATCATCGTCGCCGCGTAGGGCACGGCCACCGCGAAGAGCCGGCGGTTCCATCCGCTCCGAGCCGCCCGAGAGAGGGCCAGGAGCACCAGGCAGGCCAGTCCCGAACGCCAACTGGCCACCTGCCAGGCATCCAGCTCGGTGAACTTGATCGCAGCTCCGCCCGTGGAGAACAGGAGGGCCGCCAGGAGCAGCGCCAGTCGCGGCAGGAGACGCGGGGTCACCGACGCACGATGTCGGGCGCGCTGGTCGGAAGCAAGCGCGCACTCCGACTCGCCGGCGTCGGGCCCAACCCCGGCGGATTCCCACGGGGGAAGCACACCGACGCCTCGGCGCTCCGGGGCGACTCCCCGAACAGGAGCAACGCGGCCCCTAGGGGACGACGACCTTCCAGCTCCTCTCGGACTCGAGCACGCCGTACTCGTCCAAGAGGACCCAGGGCCACTTCTCGCCTCGCAGGGAGGTCGTGTCGCGCACGCGACAGATCACGCGGTACGTCCCCGGCTCCAGCTGGCCGGGATCCAGCTCGAAGCGATGGACCGCCTTCTTGTTCACGCGGCTGACGAGGACGGGCTCCTCCTCGATCTCTTTCAGAGCTCCGCGCTCGCGACGCAGTCGGTAGTCCCGCCTCTGGGGCCGCGGTGCCAGCTCTTCCGGAAGGACCCACCAGCGACACTCCAGAACGTGGGTCTCCGGCCGCATGGCCACCACCTCGAACCCATGCGGTTCGCTGCCCTCCAGGGGCCGAGCCGGATCCAGGGGCGGCGGAGTGCTCGCATCGATGGGATCCACGAAGTCGTAGATGCGTAGAACCAGCGCCTCCCGACAGACTCGACAGAAGCTCTCCCCCGTCGCCATTCGGCAGTTGTTCGTCGGTCGGAAGGCCCCACGCACGCGTCCGTCGGCTCCCTCGTACACGCCGATCCCGGGGACCTCGGCCTCGAGCCAGTGGGCCCACGGCACCGTCTTCGGGTCTTCGCCGTTGGCCACGTTGATGTCGTTGGGGATCTCCCCCCGGGGCACGGTGTGATTGTCGTACTCGTCTTTGAGATTGGCGAAGGAGTGGCCGAACTCGTGGATCATGGTCTTGAAGTCCCGGCCCCCCACCGCGGCGACGCCGCGGCCACCGGTGCCCGCGATCCCGAGGGGCACGACCACGATGGCGAGGCCGTCCTCGTTGTACAGCTGCCGCAGGTAGCTCTGCACGCGATCGAAGTCGACGATCACCTGGCCCTGGGCGGACTCGGCCCAGACGCTGGCATCCACCGCGGTCGAGGCTTCGCGGCCATAGCCGTCGAGCCCGTCCTCCTCGCTCTTGAGGTTGGCCCGCGTGATGTTCAGATAGGAGTAGTACTCCCGAAAGACCGAATCACGCTGGAAGATGCGCGGCACGTCCTCGGCCAGGTCGTCGAAGCTGTTCTGCTTCTCGAGCGTGTAGCCGTCCCCCATGACGGCGATGTCCACCCGGTTCTCGGGTGGCCCGTGGCGCACCAGCTCGCTCCACCCCAGGAGACAGTTGGGGCGACTGCGCTGACTAGCGGTGATCCCGGCCGATGTGCCTGGATAGGCCTCGGCCAGCTTCTGGTACTCGCGGAAGGCCCGCTCGTACTGCCCCTTGGAGGAGAGCTTCTGAGCCTTCTCCAGCAGCGCTTGCGCCTCGGCCTCGGGATCCCCGCCCGACAAGGGGAGCGCCCCAACGGTAAAGCAAGCCAGAGCCATGAAACCTGCGAGCATCGTTCTCCAACCACTCCGTGGAGAGACCGATGGTAAGTAGCCCAGGAAACCCGTCAAGGAATGGCACCCAAAGCTCGATCCATTCGAGGTGGGTTCCGGCATTGAAAAAACACAGGTTTTGGCCGTGATCGGGCCAAGAAATTCGTCCCTGGGGCGTAGTGAGCCAAGGAGTGGGTCCTAGTTGCTATGCCAGAGGGGAGACCACCGACGAAGGCTCCACGTCGAGCGCTCGCGCACGGTGGTTTGCTTGCGCTTCCCCGTAGGTTCTTGAGGAGGTTCTTTATGTTCAAGCTCGCGCTCGCCGCGCTGCTGGCCCTACCGAGCAGCCTTGCCGCGCTGCCCCAAACGGCGCTTGATTACGAAAAGCTCGCCCAGACCTGGATGGAGAAGAACGACCTCGCCAGCGCCGAGGGTGTGGAGATCGAAGCCGTCATCGACGAACGTTTCGTCCACTTCCCCCTCGGGCTGTTCGACCTGCGGGTCGCTCCCAGCGCTCTGAGCGACGGGGAGTGGACCGAGGAGCTCACCTCGGTGTTCCAGGCGCTGATCGATCTGCAGGCGGAGTGGATCGAGTGGGTGCCAGCACCCGAGGCCAAACGTCCCGGCGTTCCCAAGGAATTGAAGAGCGACCTGAAGACCCTGTCTGGCTGGATCGCCAAGTGGGATCCCCAGGAGCTCGCGGCAAGCCGCCCGCAAGGAGGGAGCAACCGGGTGGAAGCCCTCGCTCCCAAGGAAAAGATTCAAAGCGCTGCCCTCAGCTTCGCTTCGTACATGCGCACGGCCGACGAAGCCCAGAAGGCCCTGCCGCCCTCGGCCAAGTTGATCTTCATCCCCGACCGAGGGGAGTTCCTCGAGTTCGTTTGTTTCGCGGGTGCCGCCGAGCCTCACCTTCAGCCTGTCTACTGGGCCCGGGACCTGGCCCATTGGACCAACTTCGACTACGAAGGCCTGCGCACCCTGACGTTCGAGTTCGATGCCCAGGATCCCTC
>JAUIEE010000416.1 GCA_030428965.1 bacterium
GAGGCCGAGCTCGGGGGTCAGGATCGCGTTGCCGAGCTCGGCCTCGAAGTCCACCAGCTCGCGCATGTTCTCGAGGAACCAGCGGTCCATGTGCGTGGCCTCGTGGATCTCCTCCAGGCTCCAGCCCCGACGGAAGGCCGTGCGCACCGCCACCAGGCGACGGTCGTTGGGCACGCGCAGGGCGTTGGCGATCACGTCCTGGTCCACCTCGAGGGCGCTGACGTCCTCGCGCGGATCGAGTCCCAGTCCAGCCAGGCCCGTCTCCAGCCCGCGCAGGGCCTTCTGCAGGGACTCCTTGAAGGTGCGGCCGATGGCCATCACCTCGCCCACGCTCTTCATCGAGGTGGTGAGCGTCGGATCGGCCCCGGGGAACTTCTCGAAGGCGAAGCGCGGGATCTTGGTGACGCAGTAGTCGATGGTGGGCTCGAAGCAGGCCGGCGTCTCGCGCGTGATGTCGTTCTGGATCTCGTCCAGGGTGTAGCCCACGGCCAGCTTGGCGGCGAACTTGGCGATCGGGAAGCCGGTGGCCTTCGAGGCCAGGGCCGAGGAGCGCGACACGCGCGGGTTCATCTCGATCACGATCATGCGGCCGGAGACCGGATCGATCGCGAACTGGCAGTTGGAACCGCCGCACTCGACCCCGATCTCGCGCATGATCAGGAGCGAGGCGTTGCGCATGTCCTGGTACTCGCGGTCGGTCAGGGTCTGGGACGGGGCGACCGTGACCGAGTCCCCGGTGTGCACCCCCATGGGATCGACGTTCTCGATGGAACACACGATCACCACGTTGTCCTGGTTGTCGCGCATGACCTCCATCTCGAACTCCTTCCATCCCGCGAGGTACTCCTCGATCAGGACTTCGGTGTTCATGGAGAGGGACAGACCGCGCGTGACGATCTCCTCGAACTCGTCCACGTTGTAGGCGATGCCGCCGCCGGAGCCGCCCATCGTGAAGCCCGGGCGGATGACGCACGGCAACCCGATGTCCGCCAGGGCCCGGCGCGCGTCGTCCATGGTGTGGGCGATGCCGGAGCGGGCCACGTCCAGGCCGCAGTGCTGCATGGCCGCGCGGAAGAGGTTGCGGTCCTCGGCCTTGCGGATCACTTCGGGCACGGCGCCGATCATCTCGACCCCGAAGCGGTCGAGCACGCCCGAGTCGTACATGGCCAGGGCCGTGTTCAGCCCGGTCTGGCCCCCCAGGGTAGGCAGGAGGGCGTCGGGCCGCTCCCGCTCCACGATCTTGGCCACGACCTCGGGGGTGATGGGCTCGATGTAGGTCACATCGGCCATCTCCGGATCGGTCATGATCGTGGCCGGGTTCGAGTTGACCAGGATGACCTTGTAGCCCTCCTCACGCAGGGCCTTGCAGGCCTGGGTTCCGGAGTAGTCGAACTCGCAGGCCTGCCCGATGACGATGGGGCCGCTGCCAATGATGAGGATCGACTCAATATCGTCGCGGCGCGGCATAGCTTCGTTCCTGGCTCGGGGACGGCAAAACTCCCGGATTGAAACACACCTCGGGGGCCGTGTCGATCCGTCCGGCCGGGATCCTGGGAGCTAGGCCAGGATTCTCGCCAGGAGCTCGCCTGACACGCTTTGATCGAAGCAGGTGTCCCCGAGGGAACGCACCAAGACCAGCGCCGGCTCGCCGGCCCGGCCCTTCTTGTCGTGGCGCATTCCGTGCGAGAGCTCGTCGGGGGTGAGGGCCAGTCCCGCGCTCTCGCGCAGGGCTCCGAGACTCGGGGGCAGCTCGAGGGCCGTGAGGAGCCGCTCGACGCGGCCCGGCAGCTCGGCGTCCTCGAGCCGTCCGCTGCGGAGGCTGGTCTCCAGGGCCAGGACCAGGCCGACCGCCACCGCGACGCCGTGGGGAACGCGACCGTAGCCGGCCGTTTGCTCGATGGCGTGGGCGAAGGTGT
Organism: bacterium; assembly: GCA_030428965.1. GTDB lineage: Bacteria > Planctomycetota > UBA1135 > UBA1135 > JAUIEE01. The sequence goes on from JAUIEE010000416.1 coordinate 1,917, forward strand.
GCCCGAGGTTGAGCGTCTTGCGCTCGCCGGACTCCCGCTCGTCCCGGGCCACCACCCCGGCCTTGACGCGCACGCAGCGCTCGACCACCGAGCCCAGGACCCCGGGGTCGCGCCGACGCACGGCTTCGCTCTCGTTCTCGAGCAGCTCGAACAGCTGCGGGTCGCCGATCAAGGCGCTCTTGACGACCTCCCCCAGGCCGGAGAGAAACTCCCCGTGGGCCAGCGTTGCCAGCGTGTTCGTGTCCGCCAGGACCAGCCGGGGCTGGTGAAAGGTGCCCGCCAGGTTCTTGCCCCCCACGAGGTTCACCGCCGTCTTGCCGCCGACCGAGGAGTCGACCTGGGAGAGCAGGGTGGTGGGACACTGCACCAGATCGATCCCGCGCATGTAGAGCGAGGCCGCCAGCCCTCCGAGATCGCCGACGACCCCACCCCCGAAGGCCACCAGCACGGAGGAACGATCCAGATCGCCCGCGGCCAGGAAGTCGAGCACCTGCTCCAGGCCCGCGAAGGACTTGGAATCCTCTCCGGGCGGAACGCTCAGCCGCGGGCCCGTCCAGGCGGCCAGGCGTGCCCCCTGGTGTTGCCACACGTTCTCGTCGCTCAACAGAGCCGCGCGCCCAAGACCCTCCAGGGCCTCCGCGAGCCCGTCCAGCGCCCCGGGGCCGATGCGGACCCGATAGCCCGGAGACGTCCGAACCTCGACGTCCCGCAGGCTCACGACGTGGCCGGGTCGACGGTCGGAGGGGCCTGGGCCTTGCTGGCGCGACGCGCCCGTCGCCTGCGCGCCAGGTCCTCCTGCAGGTTGCGCGCCTTGCGTCGGTCCCGACGCAGGAGCACGAAGAAGAACAGGATCAGGAGCAGGGTGACCCCGGCCACCGCGTAGGGCAGCTTGGCGAGCAGCGGATCTTCCTCGGGGATGAACTCGGTCAGGGAGTGCAGCACGAAGACGGGGGCCTTGTGGACGCCCTTGCCGGCCGAAGGGTAGGCGAAGTTCTTCAGGAAGAAGCCGCGGGCGGTCACGAAGTCGCGCGTGGAGAGATCGCGGTTGGAGAGCGGGGCCTGGAAGTGGATCACGTTCTTCCAGGTCGTGTTGCCGATCCAGCCGCTGGCGTATTCCTCGATGCGGGCCGGGTTTTCCGGAGCTTGCAGGACGGTCATGCCCTGCAGGCGGCTGACGGGGATGCGGAAGGGCTGGGCGCGGAAAGGTTCTCCGTCCGCGGAGACCTGGCGAATCGCCGCGGCGTCCAGCTCGGGGACGCTCTCCCAGTCGATCGTGCTCGCCTCCAGGTCCCGGGCGTAGGCCATCAGGTGCCACAGGGCCTCGAAGGGGAGACCGCTCCATTCTCCGGCCGAGCCGTCCTCCTGGAAGAGCTCGTCGTCCTCGATGCCCAAGAGGTGCCGGGGTTCGAGCTGGGTGACCGCGCCCATGTCGGGATAGGAGCGCAAGGCGCCGCCGCCCACGAGGAGGGGGCCGGGGACCCATTCGCCGTTCCGCTCGCTGGACTCCTCGCTGAAGACCTTCAGGAACAGCCCGTCGATGCGGAGGAAGTCGCCCTCGACCACCGGTGCATCGTTCTGGACCGGCGTGACGAAGTAGGCCGTCGTGTCGTCCTCGAGGATCAGGCGCCCGAGCTCCTCGAGCGGTCCCGCGGGACTGCGTCGCTGGGTGCGCACCGAATCGACCCAGCCGCGCAGCCGGAAGGCCTCGCCGCGATGGGAGGCGGGGTCCTGCTTCAGCATCTCGGCCGCGGCGGCGTCCAGATCCTTGATCGCCAGCGCCTCGTAGTGCTGCTCGGTCAGGCGTCGCGTAATGTCCTGCAGGAAGTCGATCCCCTCGCTCTCGAGGATGACCTGTTCGATTTCGCTGGAGTCCTGCACGAGCGCGTCGATCGCCTTCCGGTCGATGTCGGGCACGAGCACGCTCTCTTGCAGCGAACCCTGTTCGGGCAGGCGCCCGTCCCGCCGATTCTCGTAGCTGCGCGCCTTCAAGAGGGACGTGCCGACCGCGATCGTGACGAAGACCGCGCCCAGAGAGAGCAGGATGATCTTGCGTCGCTCGCCCTTGGTCATCGAGGTCGCGCCGGCGGCGGACCCTTCGGGGATTCCAAAACGTCTCATCTCGATGTGGGCTCCAGCTCGGTGAAGGCGGTCTTCGGTCGGCGGCGCTCGCCGGCCGCGCGCACGAAGGCACGGAACAGGCGCTCGTCGGGTTGGCCGGGAGGCGAGAGCTCGGGGTGCCACTGAACCCCGTGGACGAAGGTGCGTCCGGGGTGCTCGATGGCCTCGATCAGCCCTTCCTCGTCCCGGGCGGACACGCGCCAGCCGTCGGGGCAGCTCGCCAGGGCCTGGTGATGGCGGGAAGTCACGTCGAAAGGGGCTACCTCGACGAATGCTGCCAGTTTCGTTCCCCGTTCGGCCCGCACAGGGTGCCGCACGCCGCCGCGGTGCTCCTGGATCCCGGGGCACTCGCTGGGGAGGTCCTGGAAGAGGGTCGCCCCTTCCGCCAGGCCCAACAGCTGCATGCCGTAGCAGATCCCCAGGGTAACGGTGTCCCGCTCCAGCGCCGCCCGGGC
>JAUIEE010000417.1 GCA_030428965.1 bacterium
AGGAGGCCCACGCCAACGTGGGCTCTCGGGGCGGACTCCGTGACCGCAATGGAACGCCGCTGTCCGGCGGTCCCACCAGCGACACACCCGCCTCGTTGCGCCCTTGGATAGGGGCGCTCGCCAGCGACGGAACAGGAGAGTCTGGGCTCCAGGCGCGATTCGACTCCGAGCTCGCCCAGCATCGTGTGGAGCAGGAAGGACTTGTCCTTGCAGTCCCCGAAGCGCCGCTGGAGGACCGTTTCGGGGGGCGTAGCGACGTAGGCTCCGATGCCCAGTTCGATGCCCAGATAGCGGACCTCCTCCTGCACGAAGTCCAGCGCCTCCTGGGCCCGAACCGACGCGACGCTGAAGCGCTTCGTGATCTTGTCGATCTCGACCTGAAGCTCCTCTCCGATCTCCGCAGGGGCCGAGTAGAGCCCGCTGGCCCAGCGGGCTACTTCGTTCCAGTCGGCGAAGTCGGAGAACTGGACCATCGGGTAGGGGTAGTACCCGACGGGCAACGGGTCGTTGAAGACGACTGCTTCCACGTTCTCCGCAACGGAACGATACTCGACGAAGTCTCCTGCGTCGGACCGAACAGGCTCGGGAGCGCCTCTGTGCGGCCTGACCTTCAGCGGCCGACCTTCGGGCCACAGCAAGCGATGCTGGACCTTGCGCAGCGGCTCGTGGGCTGCGAGGGAGCACAGCCAGGAGTAGTGCCCGTCCAGGGAGGGATTGCTTCCCTTCAGGCTGTAGGCCGTTCGGACCCAGTCCCCGGGCCGCACGTCCTCGAGCGTGATGACGGCCGTGTAGGCGCCGTCGTAGAGCTGGGCCTCGAGCTCCTCCTCCCTCTGCAGGATCTGAATGCGCTCGGGATTGCGCTGGTCGATCACCGTGCCGTCGCGGATCACCTCGACCGCGTGCAGCGTGAGCGTCTGGTAGGACGGATCGAGCTCGATCGAGGGTTGGGATGCCCGCTGGACGCCCTCGCTGTGATGCACGTAGCGCACCAGATCCCGGAAGGTCGTCAAGCCGTCCTCGTTCACCCGCTGCTGCGTGTCGTCCAGCAGGCTGTAGGTCCCCCCGACGATCTGGTCCTGGGGGACGTCTTCCAGAGGTGCGATCGTCTCGAGCTCCACCCAGGCCGGTACCGGACCCAGCGTGTAGTGCTCTTCGGACTGGGCCGAGAGCAGCGGCCCCAGGAGAGCCACCATCCATCCAAGAGCCGCCATGCGCCAACGCGAAACCATCGAGCAACCTTCCTCCCTTTCGGAAACTCGTACGAGCGCGAGGGATGATAGGGCACGGGTACCCGAGTTGCCTCGATCCTTGCCCCGATCCGCTTTCCCGCAGCCCTAGCGCGCGCTCGCGTCGAGCTCGAGATCAGCCGTGGCCCCGGTGCGCCACAGCTCGAAGCCCAGGCCGGCGATCATGGCCGCGTTGTCGGAGCAGTAGGCCGGCGAGGGGAAGACCGCCCGCAGGCCCCGTTCCGCCGCGGCTTCTCCCATGCGCTCGCGCAGGCGCGCGTTGCAGGCGACTCCGCCGGTGACGAGGATCGTCTCCAGACCCTCGCGTTCCGCGCTGCGCAGGGTCTCGCCCACGAGGGTGTCGACCACGGCTTCCTGGAACGAGGCGGCCACGTCCTGGGGGCGTTCGATGTCTTCGGGGGCCGGAGTGGGCGCCAGGGCGTCTTGACCGCGCAGGTGATAGAGCACGGCGGTCTTGAGGCCGGAGAACGAGAAGCTCGGCCGACCTTCCTTGGCGCGATAGCGGGGGAAGCGGATCGCCCGGGGATCTCCCTCTTCCGCCAGGCGGGAGATCTCGGGGCCGCCCGGGTAGCCGAGGCCGAGCAGGTGGGCCACCTTGTCGAAGGCCTCGCCGGCGGCGTCGTCGAGGGTCTGGGAGAGCAGGGCGAGGTCGGTCGGAGACGCCATGCGGTAGAGCGCGGTGTGGCCGCCCGAAACCACCAGGGCCAGGGCGGGCAGCTGCACGTCGCTCTCCATCGTGGCCGCGTAGGCGTGGGCTTCGATGTGGTGCACGCCGACCAGGGGGAGTCCGCGGGCATAGGCCAGGGCCTTGGCCGTGCACAGTCCGACGAGCAGCGATCCGATCAGGCCAGGGCGAGAGGTGACGGCGATGGCCGCGAGGTCGTCGAGATCGACTCGGGCCTGGTCCAGGGCCTCTTCCACGACGGGCAGGATCTGACGCAGGTGGGAACGCCCGGCGATCTCGGGTACGACGCCGCCGAAGGGAGCGTGCTCGGCGATCTGGGAGTGGACCACGGAGGAGCACACCTCGCGGCCCGCGCGCACGACGGCAGCGGCCGTCTCGTCGCAGGAGGACTCGATCCCCAGGATCAGCTCGGAGCTAGTCCCCGCTTGCGACATTGGCCAGGGACTCGCCCGTCAGGAGGGCGACGGCTGCTTGCAGCTGGGGATCTTCGGGCGGCTCGGACAGGAGCTCCAGGTCCTCGCTCTCCTCCCAGCGCCGGATGATCTCGCGCAGCGCCGTCGGAGGGTCGTAATCGCTCAAGAAGCGGTAGATCCCTTCTCTCACCTCCTCCGAGATGGCCACCTCGACGTCGGGGGTGACTCCCATCGCGGTGCCGTCCTCGCTGCGCTCGATCCTGCGGCCGGATGGCGTCAGGTAGGTCGCCGTCGTCATCTTGACCACGGCCCGATCGCCGTCGATGCGCGTGAGGGTTTGCACCTTGCCCTTGCCGTAGGTGGGCTCTCCGACGACCGCTCCGGCTCCGTGATCCTGCACGGCGCCGGCCAGCACTTCGCTGGCGCTGGCGGAGTTCCCGTCGACGAGCACGACCAGAGGCAGGTCGGTCAGGTTGGCCTTCTCGGCCACCGCCTGGGTGACGTGGCGTTCCTTGCGCGTATGGGTGATGAGCAGCGGGCCTTCGGCGATGAAGCGATTCGAGATCTCGAGCGCCGACTCGAGGATCCCCCCGGGATTGGCCCGCAGGTCGAGCACGAGGGCCTGCATCCCCTCTTCCTTCAGGCGCGCGACGTGGTCATCGAACTCGCCCGTCGTGCGATGGGTGAAGGAGAGGATCGACACGTGGGCGACGCCGCGTTCGGAATCGACCATGCGGGCATGGCGGATGGTCGGGTCGAGCACCTGCTGGGGCTCGAGGACCAGGTCGCGTTCCTCCCCGTCGAGTCCCCGTACGCGGGTCGGCATCTCGGGTCTCTCCCAGCGCTGAATCGTGCGCTGGAGCTCGCCCGGCTCCATCTCCGCGACCTGGACGCCGTCGATGGTCACCAGGGTGTCTCCCACGCGCACGCCCGCGAGCGCGGCCGGGCTCTCGGGGTAGGGGAACAGGATCTGTCCCTTCTGGGTCGGGGGTCGGAAGACCACGCCGATGCCGCGGAACTCCCCGTGCGTCTCGCGGTCCAGGTGCGCCAGCTCGTCGGGACCGTAGTAGTTCGAGTAGCGGTCGAGCCCCTGCATCATGCCGCGCAGGGCATCGTCCAGCAGCTTGTCTCCGTCCACCTCGTCGACGAACTCCTCGGCCGCGATGTCCCGCACGACGCGGAAGAACTCGACGTCGCGGTCCCACACGCGGCGCACGATGCGCGAGGCGAGCGAGGTCGTGAGGATTCCGACCGAGAGGCCGATGAGGAATCCGAGGTAGATCCTGTCCGATCCACCGCTGGGCCGCGCGTGCTTCATCCCGGGCAAGATAGCGCCCCCGAGCCCCGGGATCCCGCGACTCTCGGGGCAAAAAGGCAGGGCCCTCGCCAGCCACCCAGGCGAGGGCCCCTCGATGTACCTGCCTTCCCTTTTCGGGAAGTCAGGCGATCGTTTCGAATCGACACCCTCGTCAGCGCAGGGCCGGGTCTCCGGTCTGCCAGACGAAGCTGGTCTTTTGCGTCCCCTCTTCTCCGCGTATCCGGAAGGTAAGCGGAGCGGTTCCGACCACGCTGCAGCCGAGCCGTTCGAGCTCCTGCTTGGCGAGTCTCAGGGCTCTACGATGCTGCGACGCTTCTGCGACATGCAGGTGGATTTCGTTTTCGTCGGCTGAGGGAAGCCCTTCCAGCTCCTCGAGGCGCAGCTCGATGGCGGTCAGTTTCAAGCTGCGTTCTCGGATTTCCTTGCCGATGGATTCCAGTAGGGGGAGGAGTTCGTTCGCTCTGGTTCTGTCGTATCGCATGGCAACCTCCACGTTCCTCTGTCTAAGCCAGGATTGCGGCGATTCCGAGCGCAGAAAAAGGGAAACGCGGAACGGAGGGTGGCCCGTTCCGGAGGGGACGCGGAGCCCCCCTGCGGGCGCCCTCGAACGAGCGACCCGCTCCGCTTTCCTGTTCAAGCTTTCGACCGGGCCCCGTTCCTCCAGGCAGGCCAAACCCGGGCCTGGAGTGGTCTGGTGTTCGGCGATCGGGCATCCTATTCGACCGCTTTCCAGGCCCCCGGCTGCCCCTCCTCGAATGCTGCCCATGGCACCTCAGGTCGAAATCACCCGGCGCGACGAGTTCAGCGCCAGCCATCGCTTGCA
>JAUIEE010000418.1 GCA_030428965.1 bacterium
GGAGGGCAGGCCGGACCTGGTGCTGGTGACGACACCGGTGGACCTGCACCACGAGATGACCCTGGCAGCGCTCGAGAGCGGAGCCGCGGTGCTGTGTGAGAAGCCCTTCGCCATGGATGCCGGCCAGGCGCAGGAAATGGTCGTGGCGGGCGAGGGACGCGGCGCCTGGATCGACCACGAGTTGCGCTGGAGCCCTCAGCTGCGGCGCATGCGCGAATGCATCCAGGAAGGGTTCGTGGGAGACCCCTGGCAGGCGACGATCGAGATGAGCTCGGTCCATCCCCAGTACCGCCAGCGCCCGTTTTCCTGGTGGTTCGACGAGGCCCGGGGCGGCGGCATGCTAGGTGCTCTGGGATCGCACCTGTTGGACCTCTTGCGCTGGATGCTGGGCGAGGTGGTGGCCGTGGAGGCGGAGCTCGCCACCTTCATCAGCCCCAGGCCGGATGCCGAGGGGACGCCCCGGCCGGTGACCGCCGACGAGCACGTCGATCTGCGCCTGCGCTTCGAGAACGGCGCCCTGGGCGAACTCTCGACCTCGGCCGTCGTGCCGGGGGCGCATCGGTTCTTCTTTCAGGTCACCGGCAGCGCGGGGACCCTGCGTTTGGTGGACGGGGAGAGCCTGAGCGGTGGCCGCGCCGGCGAGGACCTGGCCCCCATCGAGACCGCGCCTCTCCCGACCTCCGAACAGCTCGGCATGCCCGAGTACTCGATCTTCGGCCGCTGCCTGCCGCTCTTCCTCAAGGACCTCATCGACAGCTTGCGCAGCGGCGAGCCCTTGGACGAGGCGGCCGACTTCAGCGACGGCCTCGCGGTCCAACGCATCCTGGACGCCGCACGCAGCTCGCACCGGAACGATTCCCGCTGGGTCGAACTCGAATGACCTCAATTCCGCAACCCCACGAGCGGAACCGAGTCTTCCCCGGGTGGGTGGGGGCTTGGGATGGGTGAGGGAGGAGCGGTCGTCGGGCGCCTGGCGCCCAGCCCCACCGGCAAGCTCCACCTGGGCCACGCCCGCAGCTTCCTCCTGGCCTGGTGGTCGGCCCGTTCCCAGGGCGGAGCCGTGCGCCTGCGCCTGGAAGACCTCGACCGCCAGCGCTCGCGCCCCGAGTGGACCGACCTGTGCCTGCGGGACCTCGAATGGCTCGGCCTCGACTGGGACGGCGCGGTCCTGCATCAATCCGCCGATCTCGAGCCTTACCGGGAGGCCCTCGCGCGCCTGGAAGCCGACGGGAGAGTCTACCCGTGCGTCTGTTCGCGCAGGGACATCCAGGCCGCCGTGTCCGCCCCCCACACCCAGGATGCACGCTACCCCGGCACCTGCGCCGGCCGTTTCGCCAGCCCGGCCGCGGCCCAGGCCGCTACCGGCGCGGCCCCCGGCCTGCGCTTTCGCACGCCCCCGGGGCCCGTGGAACTCGAGGACCGGTTCCAGGGCCGCTTCACGACCGACGTGGCCGAGGAGGTCGGAGACTTCCTCTTGGCCCGACGCGATGGAGTGACGGCCTACCAGCTCGCGGTGGTCGTGGACGACGAACGACAGGGCGTGACGGAAGTCGTCCGCGGCTCCGACCTGCTCTCCAGTACGCCGCGCCAGTGGCTCCTGCAGGAAGCCCTCGGGTTCCCCCACCCCACCTGGATCCACGTGCCCCTGGTTCAAGGGGACGACGGAGAGCGTTTGGCCAAACGAAGGGACGATCTCTCCCTGGTCTCCCTGCGCGAGGCCGGCGTGGACCCGCGGGCCATCGTGCAGTGGGTGGCCACGACCTGCGGCATGGTCGCTCCGGACCTGGGAACCCCAGTCGATTTTCTGCCCCAGTTCGATCTGGAGCGGCTGTCCCGAGAACCGGTTCGCTTCGGTGCCGTAGAAAGGAATCGGCTGCTCCCCGCGGATCGCCCCTGAGTGGACCTTCGTCCGGGTCTCCCCCATCCGTATCCTGAATCGATGCCCCTGCCCTGGGAGTCCGTGCAGCTGACCAAGCCGCGCCCCTTTCGCGCCGGTCCCGTGGTCTTCCTGGCCGCCGTTGGAGCTCACCTGTGGGTGCTGGGACTGCCCTTCCAGCTCGACGACTACTTCCTCCTGCCCGATCCCCTGCGGCATTTTGGGCACGCCAGGAACTTTCTGGCCGAGGAGGGCCTGCCCGCTTTCATGCTGCGCTGGCCCCTGTGGATGCTCTGGGCCGCCATCGAGCCCCTGGCCGGCAAGCCGCTCTCTCCGGTCCCTTACCACCTCGTCGGCCTCTTCCTCCACGGCCTGACCGCGCTCCTCGTCGGCCGCGCGGTGCATCGCTTCGCCAGCGTACGCGGCAGCAAGGGAGCCGGGCTGGTCGCCGGCCTGGCTTTCGGTCTGGCGGGAGGTCACATGCAGGCCGTGAGCTGGATCTCCGCCTGGTCGAGCCTGCTCTACACCCTCTTCGGGTTGGCGGCCTGGGAGTGTTTTCAAACCGCGCGCTGGAAGGAGAAGCAGCACGTCCCCTGGGCGCTTGGCGTCCTCTTGCTCTACCTGGCCCTCGTCACCAAGGCCTCGGCCATCGTCGTCCCGGCGGTCCTCGCGCTCCTGCTGCTGGCGACCGCCCGAGGACAGCGCTCCCTCGAACCGGAGATCCGACCGACCCAGGGCCCGCGTGTGGGCATCGAGCTCGCCCTCCTCGCCGCCACGGTGCTGCTCGGCTTCGCCAGCCGCTGGCTCTGGTTCGGTTCTCCCGGCTTTCGCTACTACGCACGCCCCGCGCCGGACATCGCCGAGTCCATCGCGGCCCTTCCTTCGGGATTTCGAGCGCTCGCCCAGGGCCTGGCCCCGTGGAACCAGGATCCCCTCTTGGCGGACATTCCCCCCCTGTTCGCCGCAGCCCTGGGCAACACACCCCTTGCAGGCTGGCTACCCCTGGGGTGGCTCCTGACCGGGATCCTCGTGATCTTTGCCACCTGCCCCCAGGCACGCGCCGCCTTCGCCGCTTTGGCCCTCGCGCTTGTTCCTGCGGTGTTCCCCGCGGGCGTCGCCTACGCAGGTCAAGCCACCAATGTCGTTTCGCGCACGCTGTACCTGCCGATGGTGATCGTGGCCGCTCTGATCGCCCTGGCAATCGTGGCCGGGATGCAGCGGGAACAGAGGCGCTGGCTGACCCTCCTTTGGTCGGGACTCCTGTTCCTGTTCTGGGTCGACGGCCTGGCCCACGTCAGCGCTACGGAGACCCGGGCGGCGGACGAGCAGCGGGCCGCCTTCGCGCTGTTCGAGGAGCTTGCGGAGAACGCTCCCGGGGAGCGCTCGTTCTACGTCATCGAGCCCCCCAGCGGCCTCGGAGACATCCCCGTACTGGGAGATCTGCTCTCCCTCGCGCTCTCCCCCCCCTTCCAGGCCTCCCGGGACTATTCCCTGGCCACCTTCGGCAGCCCCGACGAACTCCTGCGTCACTGGTCGCCTCTCCGCGACGCGGAGCGCACGGTGATCCTGCTCGGTCCCGAGCTGGACGTGCACGGCAACGTCGCCCCGGTGGACCCTGAGGGGACGGCGCTCCAGAACCGCGAACGGAGACGGCTGCGTGCCCTCTCCCCCTGGCTCGAGAACATCGCTCCGGCCGTGATCAGCCTGCAGAGGGAGTCCAAGCCCGGCGAAGTGCGCTGGATCCTTCCGGAACCTCTACCGCTGACCTCGTTCCATGGTCTGGAGCTCACGTCCGCGCTTCCCCTGCGGGGTTCTCTCTCCCTGCACTGCGAGGACGGCCTGCATCCCTCCTCGCCCCTCGACGTGTCCCTCCCGGAGGGACGCCACCCCCTGCGTCCCGTCGACTCCCTGGCTTCGCTCTTCGGGGATCCCCTGGTGGCCCTTTCCTGGCAGGGGGATCCCGTGCCCGAGCTGAGTCTTCTACCCCGAGCCGTCGAGCTCGAGGCGCTGTCCCCGCCTCCCGCCGCGGTGCTCCCCATCGATCCGGCCGAGCCCCCGCTCTTCCAGATCGCCCCCACGGACCTCGGGAGCTCCGATTGCGAAGTCCTGCTCGAGCTGATCTTCGTGGACCTGGGAGGGAGCCTGGCCCTGGAGGCCACCGGCCAACTCGAACGCTCCCCGGAGGCCCATGCGTTCCGGCCCACTTCCCTGCGCCTGGGCCAGCTCGAGCTCCCCTGGGCAACCCTGATTGCAGGTCATCTCACCCCCGAACTCGAGCGCCGCAGCCAGACCCGGGCCCGCTTCCACTGGCGTCTCTCCCTGCGGTACCCCTTCGGCCCCCGTATCGCCAGCACCCCCCTGGGTGAGGCCGCTCTGCAACTCCCCCGAACGCCTTGACTCCCCACCCGCCCCGGGTACTCTTTCCCAGCCTGTTCCCCGATAGCTCAGTTGGTAGAGCAACCGGCTGTTAACCGGTTTGTCGTAGGTTCGAGTCCTACTCGGGGAGCCACCTCGCCTTACTCGCCGCCCCTACCGCCGTCCGCTGGGTCCGGGCTCTGTCCCTCGGCGACCGGTGCGGCGGACCGTTCCCACAAGAGACTGC
>JAUIEE010000007.1 GCA_030428965.1 bacterium
TGCCCTGCTCGCCGGAGTTCCGGTGATCGAGAAGCCGGGCTCGGCCACGGCGCTCGTGGCCTGGCGCGTGGCCCAGGTGATCGCCGAGAGCGGCATCCTGCCCGAGGGTGCCTTCCAGTTCATCTGCGGGAGCGTGGGGGACCTGCTCGATCACATGGGGCCCCAGGACGTGCTGGCCTTCACCGGATCGTCCGCTACCGGTGCCCTCCTGCGCGGCCATCCCAACCTCGTGCGCACCAACGTCCACGTGAACCTGGAAGCCGACTCCCTCAACGCCGCCATCCTGGCGCCGGACGTCGAGTCCGATTCGGAGACCTACGGCCTGTTCCTGTCCAACGTGCAGCTGGACATGATCCAGAAGACCGGCCAGAAGTGCACCGCCGTGCGCCGCATCCTCGTCCCCGCCGATCGCGTCGACGACGTGGCCCGGGACCTGATGGCCTCCCTCGAACGCGTGGTCGTGGGAGACCCGACCCTGCAGGAAACTCGTATGGGGCCGCTCTCCTCGTCCGATCAGCTGAGGGACGTGCGCGAGGGCATCGAGAAGCTCGCGGCCCACGCCGAGATCCTGTGCGGGGGCCCGGGCAGCATTCGAGAGAAGGGCTACTTCGTCGCCCCGACCCTCCTGCGAGCCAAGGACGCGGAGGCGGACGTCTTCCACGAATGCGAGGTCTTCGGACCGGTGGCCACCCTCTTGCCCTACTCGGGGGACGTGGCCGAGGCGGTGCGCCTGACGAACCGCGGAGGCGGCGGACTGGTGTGCAGCCTCTACGCGAACGACCGGGACTGGATCGAGACCTTCGTGCTCGGCGTGAGCCCCTGGCACGGACGGGTCTGGGTCGGCAGCGAGCGCGTGGCCGACCAGGCCCTGCCCCCCGGCATGGTGCTGCCCGGCAGCCTGCACGGAGGCCCCGGCCGCGCCGGTGGGGGAGAAGAGCTGGGCGGGATGCGCGGCTTGACCCCGTACCTGCAGCGCACGGCGGTGCAGGGCTTCCAGGGCATCGTCGACAAGGTCTTCGGAGCCCAGGCGTGAGCGCGTTGGAATGGCCGAAGGGGGACGCGGACGTGGTGCTCTTGCACAACGCCCGCTGTTCGAAGAGTCGTGCCACCCGGGCCTTGCTCGAGGAGCACGGCATCGAGTTCGTGACCCACGACTACATCGCCGACCCCCTCGACCGCGCCGAGCTCGAGGAGCTCGGGGCTCGGCTCGGACTCGAGCCCCGGGACTGGGTGCGGCCGGGCGAGCTTCCCGCGGGAGTGGACCTGGGCGACGGGGCTCGACTGATCGAGCTCGTGGCGGCCGAGCCGCGGGCGTTGCAGCGGCCGATCGTCGTGCGCGGTGCGCGGGCACAGGTGGGACGGCCGCCCGAGCAGGTGCTGGAGCTCTTCGCGGGGTCCTAGCTTCCGCGGCGGAGATCGGTCGCGACCCTTCCCCGAGGCTTCCATCCACGTGGAAGCTCACTTCTCGACCCCTTCACGTTCTCACGGAACCCGGGGGGGCTCGCTGGAGTCGAGCGAGGCTACGCTCGAGAGGAGCGAGCTGTACGGCAACCCGGACAGGGGTACCAGGCAGGCACCGGAACGCCGGATCGTCGATGAGAGCCGAGGTCGCGGGGCCCGTTCCCCGGGTTGCCCGCCCGATCCAGCTCGGCCGTCAAAAAGAACGGAGGCGAGCCCGCTTCACCCCTGCGCGAGCTCGCCCCCTTTGGCGCCGGAAAGCCTAAGTGTCCTCTAGCTTCCCGGGCTCTGCGGCGATGAGGCGTGCGGGTCGAGACCCGCGAGCCACTCCTCGCCGTTTTCTTGCCACCACGTCTCCCAGTCGGCCACCTCGGGGCCCGGATGGACTCCGGTCAAGAGGGAGAGCGAGCGCGCCGTGGCGGCCCGTTCCCGGCGCACGACGTAGTCGGTCACGCCCTGAACCGCGGCATCGAGCACGACGCCTTCCTGGAGAACGTTGATGACCGGATCCGCGATGGACTCGCGTTGAGCGACTTCGACGTCGAAGTCCTGGATGTACGACGACTGGGTCCCCACGAAGAGGTGCGCGTGGGGCGCCTTCGTGCCGCCGGACGACTGCAGGGCGATCAGATGGGTGATCAGGGGCTGAACGGCAATGCCGTAGTCCATCAGCCCCAGGGCTTCGACCGCGTTGCTGCGTACGCTCGGATAGCGGGATCCGAGCGCCCGCAGGGCGGGAACCACCACGGTCGGCTCCTTCGCCGCGCGCAGGGCCAGGGCCGCACGGGCCCGTACGTCCGGGGATGAATCCAAGATGGCCCGCGAAAGCAGTCCGCGGAGCTCTCGACCCGGGAAGAGGCGCTGGAAGGCGAGGGCGGCCAGACTCCGGCGCTGGGGGGAGGGATGCTCGAGCTCTCCGTGGATGGCCTCGAACAGCCCGGGGATCTCCCCTTGCGAGCGCAGGTCTTCGATCACGATTTCCCGGGCGGCCGTGCCGCACCGGGCGAGCCGGGAGGTGAACTGGCCCACGGCCTGTTCGTCGTCGAAGTGGGCTGGCGCCTGGGGTAGCGCGATCGAGAGTTTCGAGCGGCGCACGAGGTCGAGGGCCTCGGCCTGATCCGGCGATTCATCGAGGATCTTGTCGAGGGTCTCGAGGGCTTCGACGTGAAGACCTGCGTGGACGAGCCAATCGGCATAGGCCACGCGTCGAACGGGATCGGCGGCCCTGGACTGCTTCTCCAGCCGGCGAGCCTGTTCGAGCACATCGTCTTCCAGGGCGGCCCGCGCCACGCTGCCCGGGGGCAGAGCGATCCACTCCTTGCCACGACGAATCTCCCACACGTCGTCCACGGAGCGGGCCCGCGTGCGCAGGACCTGTCCCGAGGTCAGGTGCAACAGGTAGCTCGCCCCGCGGTCGTCCTGGGCCCGGGCTGGGGAGGCCGGGCTCTCCTGGAGCGCCTCCTGGGCGGAGGGGGCCAGGTTGAGGCCCAGGATGAGCAGGGAAAGGCAGCAGGGGGTGTTTCGAAAGGCCATGGCAAGGCTCCCGGGGTGGATAGGAGTTAGAGGGGCACCGGCCCGAGGTTGCCTCTTTTTTGAAACCGGTGAGCATCCCTTACGTTGGCCCCGCACTCTCAGGGCTGGGGAGCCAGGGACAGGGCCAGGGGGCCTTCCCGTCCCGTAGCCCTCCAGGGCACACGGCGCCGATCGAGTTCCCGGGCCAGCGCCGGCTCTCCGTCTGCGCTGATCCACAGTTCCTGGGGGCAGGTAGAGTCGAGGAGTTGCGAAAGCCAGGGCGTTTCGCTGCCGTGGTGGGGAAACAACAGGAGCCGCAGGGGCGAGCGCCACGGACCTGGCGCGAGCATCGCGCGGAGGCCGGCGGCTTCGGCGTCGCCGCACAGGAGCAGCTTCTGGCCGGCCCAGCCGATCTCCAGGGAGCGCGAGCCTTCGTTGCCCGGGGTGGCAAGGCCCCTTGCGAGAACGAGGGTCGGAGCGCCGGCCCTGGTGTGCAGGCTCGAACGTCCCTGTTTCAGGTCGATGCGCGCGCAGTCCGCGGGCAGGCGGCGAGCTCCACGGCGGGAGAGGGCTCCGCACCACAGCCTGGGGGGGAAGCGCTCGAGCAGGGCTTCGAGGCCGGCTCGGTGATCGCGATGGTCGTGGGACAGGACGACGTAGGGGCGATGGATCTCCCACGAACGCAGGAGCGGAGCGAGGGCCTCGCGGAACAGGTACGGTCGGTCCCGGGATCCAGCATCGAACACCACGCAGTCCAGGCCCGGTGCACGGGCCACGACGGCGGTTCCATGACCCACGTCGAGGGCGTGGATCTCCAGATGGCCAGCGGCCGGTTGCCAGGGCAAGAGGAACACGGCTGCCGCGGCTTGGTGCGCGCAGGCGAGGCCCCTGGAGAGATGGACCCGGAGCCTTGCGAACAGCAGGACGACCAGGATCCAAAGTCCCGACACGGGGCGCAGGGGCAGGGGCCACGGCGTGCCGGGCCAGCGGTCCACCTGTTCGGTCAGGCCCACCAGGGCGGCGATGAGGGCATGGCCGATGGGGATCATTGCGTCCTGGGCGAACGGGGCCAGGGCAACGAGCCCACCGAACGCGAGCAGGAGGCCCAGGGGCAGCACGAGAAGCGGAGTCAGCAGGATTCCCCAGGGGCTGACCTCGCCGAAGGTCGTCCAGGTGACGGGGAGCGTTCCGAGGACCGCCGCGACCGAGGCGGCCACCGCCGTCGTCACCGTTCGTTGGAGGGGAGCGACCCACCGTCGCAGGCGGCCCGCCGTCGACCAGGCGGGAGCCGGGAGGAGCAGGGAGTCGAGTCGTTTCGAGAGGGGAGCACAGCCCAGACCGAGCCCCAGGGTTGCGAGGTAGGACAGCTGCGTGGAGAGGTCCAGGACGGCCGTCGGATCCCCCAGACACTCCAGACCCAGGGCCAGGCCCCAGAGGGAGAGAGGATCGACCCTGGGCCCCAGACCCTTGGGACCCTTGCCCATCCAGGGGGCCGCCAGGCCGAGCCCCAGGGCGATCGTCGCCCGCACGACCGGCGACGCTCCGCCCGCCAGGGCGCTGAAGAAGACGAGCCCCAAGAGGGGAACCCCGATGCCGAAGGCGGAGCGTCCCGTCGTCCGCTGCAAGCCTCGTCCCAGGGGCAGCAGCACGAGCAGTCCGAACAGTCCCACGTGCAGTCCGCTGATCGCGAGCAGGTGGCGCGTCCCCGTGCGCGTGAACAGATCGAGGAGGTCGGGGTCGAGTCCGCTGCGGTCCCCGGTCCAAAGGGCACGCAGCAGGCCGGGGGCGCGACTCTCCTCGTCCAGGCGATCGCCGAGGTCTCCCACCTGTTCCCGAACGTTCCCCATCCATTGCCTCCCCGGTCCCAGCAGGCGGGAGTCCCAGTTCCGCGGGGCCGGAGCCAAACGCACCAGCTCGTCGGGGGCGATCGACGAGACCCCAAGGAAGCGTCCCTCGCTCCGGATGGGGCCGGGCACAGGACCGCGGGGCCAGGGCACGACGGGGCTGCCCGGGAGCAGCGCCAGCTCTTCGCCGTCCCCGATGGGAAGCTCCCCCGGGTCCAGGATGAGTCGGTGTCCGTTCGTCCACGGCTCGCCGCGGGGAGGGACCAGCCAACCCCGCCCCGACGACCCCTGACCGCGCCACGTTCCGAAGACGGTCTCGTGGCGTGCTTCCCGTACGTCTCCGCGGGGCCCGTCTGCGCGGGGCGGCAGGTCGCTTTCCCACGCCCCGCGGGCCAGGGCCACGAGGAACATCCAAGGGGCCCATCGATACCGGGGCCAGCGCAAGAACAGGGCCCCGAGGAGAAGGGCCAGCGCGGCCGATGGAATCCGGCTTGGATCTCGCAAGGAGATCCCGAGCCAGGAGCCGCTGACCAGGGTCAGGGCCAGGACCAGGAGAGGTCGCGAGGTCAGGGTTCGAAAGAGCTCTCCCACCGGAAGGGGGACCGATCCGCGTTCCTTCCGGTTGCACTCCTTCTGGGTCGAGGCCCCCCTCCTTAGAATCGGGCCATGGCCCACGCTCTCTTTCCCGGCACCTTCGATCCACCGACCCTGGGTCACCTCGACATCGTGACCCGTGCCAGCGGCCTTCTGGGGAGGGTCACCATCGGACTCGCCGAGCATCCCTCCAAGAAGGCGCTGTTCAGCGTGGAGGAGCGCACCGAGCTCTGGCGCGAGTGCGTCGGGGGGCTGTCCGGGGTGGACGTGCAGCCGATCGAGGGGCTGGTCGTGCACGCTTGCCAGGCCATCGGTTGCGATCTCATCGTGCGCGGCGTCCGGTCGGGGACGGACTTCGACTACGAGATGCAGATGGCGGGAACGAACCGCTCGATCGCCCCGGGTTTCGACACGCTCTTCCTGCCCGCCGCGCCCCAGCTGGCCCACATCACGAGCACCCTCGTGCGCCAGATCGCTCACCTCGGAGGCGAGGTCGAGGGCTTCGTGCCCGCGCCGATCGTCGGCGCCCTGGAAGCGCGTTTCCGGCGCTCCTGAGGGACAGCCGGCTTCGGGGCCGCTATCCTCTTCTCCCCGTTTTCCCGCCAGGACCTCACCCATGACCCAGCGTACCCCCGTGCATACCTCCGAGGCGCCCGCCGCCATCGGCCCCTACAGCCAGGCCGTCCGGGCCGGCGACCTCGTCTATTGCTCCGGCCAGATCGCCATCGACCCGAAGACGAACGAGTTCGCCGGGGGCAGCGTCGAGGAGCAGACTCGGCGCGTGCTCCAGAACCTGAGCGCCGTCCTGGCCGCCGCAGGTTCTTCCCTCGAGAGGGCTCTCAAGATGACGGTCTACATCAAGGACATGGGCGACTTCCCCGTCATCAACGAGGTCTACGGCACCTTCTTCGGCGAGGAGCCTCCGGCCCGGGCGACGGTCGAGGTCTCGCGCCTGCCGAAGGACTGCCTGGTCGAGATCGACTGCATCGCCCTCGTGGACTGAACATGGCTACCAGCTGCGGAATCGTCGGACTGCCGAACATCGGCAAGACCTCCATCTTCAACGCCGCCACCGGCGCCGGAGCGGAGCGCGCCAACTACGCCTTCAGTACGGTCGAGCCGAACGTGGCCGAGCTCGACGTGCCCGACGCGCGCCTGGAGGAGATCCACCGCTTCGTCGAAACGGACAAGGTCGTCTCCGCCAAGGTCAAGCTGACGGACATCGCGGGCCTTGCCGAGGGGGCGTCCCAGGGCGAGGGGATGGGCAACAAGTTCCTCGGTCACATCAAGGAGACCGACGCTCTGATGCACGTGGTGCGCTGCTTCGGCGGCACCGAGGTCGTGCGGGAGACCCCCGTGGATCCGAAGGCGGACATCGAGGTGCTCGAGCTCGAGCTGGCCATGGCCGACCTCGAGACGGTGACCCGCAACGTCGAGCGCGTCTCGAAGAAGGCGCGCTCGGGGGACAAGGATTCGATCGAGCAGAAGGAGCTGTTCGAACGGGCCAAGGGCCTGCTCGAGGACGGCGTGCAGCTGCGCACGGTGGAATGGAAGCGACGCGAGCTCGACCTGTTGCGCCCCCTGTTCCTCCTGACGATCAAGCCGGTGCTCTACCTGGCCAACGTGGGCGACGACGACTTCGAGGGCCAGGGCGAGTTCGCCCAGGCCGTGGCTGAGCACGCCGAGGCCGTCGGGGCCCCCTGGCTCGCCATGTGCGGCGACATCGAGTGCGAGCTCTCGAGCATGGACGAGGACGATCGCAACGAGTTCATGCAGGAGCTCGGGATCGAGAAGCTGGCCCTGCCGCGCCTCCTGCAAAAGGCCTACGATCTCCTGGGCCTGCAGACCTACTTCACGGCGGGCGAGAAGGAGATCAAGGCCTGGACGATCCAGAAGGGCGACACGGCCCCGGTCGCCGCCGGCAAGATCCACACGGACTTCGTCAAGGGCTTCGTACGGGCCGAGGTCTATTCGGTGGACGACCTGACCCAGTACGAGAGCGAAGCGGCGATTCGCCAGGCCGGCAAGCTGCGGGTCGAGGGACGTGACTACGTCATGCGGGAAGGGGACATCTGCCACTTCCTGGTGAACCGGTAGGGGTCTCTATCGCGCAGCCCCGTTGCGTCCGCGTGGTTCGGCGTGGAGCGAGGGCGTTCGGCTCGGAGCGCCAAGGGCGTTGTTCGCGTTGATTCCTGGGGTTACCACCGATGCACGGAGGGGTAACGTCAGCCCGTTGCAACAGATCCCTACTTCCCCAGGAGATCCCCATGGACCTTGCCTCTTGCTGCCTCCTGCTGCCGTTGTTCGTTCCCGCAGGGGCCCTTGCCAAGCCTGACGTCGAACAGAGCTCCGCCCCGGGCCGCCGTGCCCAGACTGCGTCAACCATAACGATAAGCACGGATCTCAGTCCGGAGGCCTTCTTCTACGCCTACGAGGAGGTCGAGTTCGAGATCACGGTGCGCGACCCCGATGGGGGGCGCGTGTCGCTGACGCTCTTGAACCCGGTTCCAGGTTTGTCGTTCGAGCCGATCCATCAAGCCTCGTCGCCCGCGACGAGCCGCGCACGCTGGTTGGTCTCCCCGGGCAGTGAAGGGCGGGAGGAACTTCTGTTCGAGGCCTGGGACGCGGACTGTGAAGGCCGGCGGACACGCCTTTCCCTTGGCGTGCGCGTGGATGCGTACTTCGTCGCCCAATTGTCCCGTGGGGATGTGACCGGGGACGGGATTCTCGATGTGGTCGGTGTCTCCGACACGGGCCGGACGATCCAGGTCTTCGCGGGAGGCGACGTCGATGGTTCGTCGGAGCCCATAGCCGTCCTCGTCTCGGAAACGCCGGGGGACCGACTTCGCTTGATCGACCTGGCAGACGTTACCGGAGACGGGATCCAGGACGTGGTTCTCTCCACCCCCGGCGTCGGCATCTTTCTCTACCCGGGAGGATCGAGCCTCCTGTCCGGATCGTCCATGGAAGACGTCCTGCCCTGGTCGAGCTTGCCTCCAGGTGAGGTCCAGATCGCGGAAGTCACGGGCGATACGACCCTCGACATCGTGGTCCTCGGTACGACGGGAGGAGGAGCCTTCCCGAACACGATCTTCGTATTCGAAGGGGGAGCCGGACTCGCTGGACTTCCTACTCCCAAGGCCACTCTGGGCGCGGCTGGAGTCGTCCCGAGCGCAGATCACGCCTTGAACCCCGACCTGTCGTGGGCGAGTGGCGTGCACCTGCACGATTTCAGCGGGGACGGCATCCTTGACGTCTTGGCCGTGGCCCCCAAGGCGGAGGTCGACGGTGTCCCAAGCGCTGGTGCTGTCTACCTGTGGCGGGGAGGACCTTCGCTCTCGGGGAGCCTCGAGCCGACCGTCACTTGGTCCGTTCCCGGAGCTTCTCCATCGGATCAGCTTGGGCTGGGGCCGCGGCCCTTTCGGATCGGGGACGTTACGGGCGACGGGCAAGAGGACCTCGTGGTCGTGGCCTACCTTGCGGATGTGAATGGGGTGCAGGACGCCGGAGCAATCCACGTCTTCTCGTTCGATGGGGGCGGCCTGGGAAGCCAAGGACCCCTTGCCAGCGTGGCTGTTCCCGACGCCCTACCCGGCATCATTTTCGGGGCCAACGGACCTCTCGGTCCCGAGCCATCGTTCGAGCTGGGTGATGTGACCGGGGACGGCGTGCTCGACATCGTCGCTTCCGGGGGGGGCGTTTACGGGCCCGGTGGGGCCATCCATGTTGCGCCCGGCGGACCTGGACTTTCCGGTGATGTGTCGCCCCGGGCTCGCTTCATCAGCCCCTCCATGTTCACGGACTTGTATCCTCAACCGTTCACGGACGTCACCGGAGATGGCATCGCCGACGTCCTGGCCTACTCGGCTCTGCTCGGTATCTCGGGCACCGTTCTTGCCGTCTACGGCGGTGGCCCGGATCTGTCGGGGATGACGTTACCAACCGCGGTGCTCTACGTTCCGAACGCCCATTACGACGACGTTCTCGGTCAGAATCTCCCCGGCTTTGGGACCGTGCGTTACCGCGGACGCTATCCGGTGGTCAGGACCGCGGACGTAACGGGTGATGGGTTCCTCGATGTTCTGGCCCTGAGCGCCCTCGGAATCCCCGAGCGTCAGGCGCTGCACGTGTTTGCGGGGGGGGAGAGCCTGGTGGGCCGGGTTTCGCCCCGTGCCAACCTGTACATCCCCGGTGGCCCTTACCGGGGGCCCGTTGCCGGGCCGCCTTACCGACTGGCTGAACTCGATGGCGATGGGGTGCTCGATGTCCTGATCACCTCGCCGACGGCGCAGCTGGGGAGGGCTCCCGCCGTGGGCGCCGTTTTCGCTTACCGTGGTGGGGAGAGCCTCCGCGGAGACAGGGCGCCCTCGGCCACGTTCGTGGCCCCTGTCGCGAGAGCCAAGGACCACCTGGGGGACACCGTGTTTGGAAACGAGGGCGTTCAGGTCGTCGACTACCTGCAGGATGGCCAAGTGGAGCTGGTGGTCAGTGCCTCCTTCGCTGCGTCGCCGATCGAGGGCAACCGGCCAGTGAGTCAAGCGGGAGCCGCCTACCTGTTCTGTTGTGGGGATCTGGAGGGCACTGTCGCTCCACGACGTATCTTTGCCGTTCCGGGAGCCCTTCCAGGGACCAATCTGGGCAACGCGAGCCGGTACATCCAGGGCTTTCAGTTGGCTGACCTGACGGGGGATTCTCGTCTGGATCTGGTAGGGGGTAGCGCCGCTTCTGCGTTCTATCTCTTCGCTGCGGAGTCCGTGGCAGGGACCCTGGGGTTTCCTTTCCCGTTGAACTTCGCCCCGCGTTAGGCAAGTCGTGATCGCGGTTCCTCTCTACGGAGTGTTCCTCTGGGGCCGCCGTACAGGATTCGAGGAGGAGCCGCGGGGCTTCAACGGGTTCCACCCGGTCCAGGACGCCGATGGCGCGTGATGGCAAGTCCCAACTAGTTCGGGATCCGAGCGCTCCGCGGGGCCAACGGCCCATCGAACCTGCCTTGGCGGTGGCCAAGGCGGGCCCGGGCAGGGGAAGATGGAAGGGAGGAAGCTCCCTTGGACACCCCTGACCCTTTCCCGACCTCTCCCCCTCGGCTCGTGCGGGCTCTCGTGGGGTGGGGGTTGGCTGGCCTGGCCCTGTGGCAGGGCGGAGCCAGCCTCGGGATTCTCGCCCGGCGGGCGGGACCTCTGGTGCGCCAGGTGGCCCGGGCGGACCTGTCCCTCGCGCCGGAGGAGCGCATCGAGGCGGTGCTGCGCAAGGACGGCGGGCTCTACCGCTTCCTCGTCGAGGCGCTGCCGGAGACGGGCACGCTCTATGTGATCGGCAACCCCCAGGCGACCGACCGATCCCTGTGGATCGTGCTCTTTCCCCTGCGGGTGAGGGACCTCGAGGCCTGGCCTCCTGAGTCCCTCGATGCGGGCTTGCCCGATCCGGTCTTTCTGCTCGCGCCCGGGGCCGCGCCGCTGGAAGCGCACCGGGCGCTCGGATCCTGGGGCGAGCACCGTCTGTACGAGATGGTGGAACGATGAGCTCGCTCGGGATCTTCGTCACCCTCGGGATTCCGCTCCTCTTCGGAGCCGGAGTGCTGCGATGCTTCGGGTGGACCTGGCGGGAAGAGAGGCTGGCGTTCGTCGGCTGGGCCTACCTGGTGGGAGGTCTTCTCACTGCCGGCGCCGTCCTTCTTGTCCTGGCCTGTGGACTCGGGCGCTGGTCGGCGGCGCTCGCTCCGGTGCTGGGGCTCCTGGCCGTCGGGACGATCGCTTGGAGTTTCCGACGAGACTCGCCTTCCGCTCCCTCGCCGCGCGGGGGGGCCCCGCTCTGGGAGGAAGCCGTCTTCGCCCTGGCGCTTACGATCGCCGTTGGGGTGAGCCTGATGCGCTTCGTGGCGGCCACCCTGTCCCCCGTGCACCAGGGCGACGAAGGAGCCATCTGGGCCTGCAAGGCGAAGGCTCTGTTCGTGGCCCAGGGGTTCGGTCGTGCCTTTCGCGAAGTGACGCACGAGATTCCCCACGCGGACTATCCCCTCCTGAATCCGCTGCTCCAGGTGTGGACCTTTTTCCAGGCCGGCACGATCCTGCACGTGGAGAACCGCTTCGTGGTCCAGGGCTTCTTCATCGCGCTCTTGTTCGTGCTGGCGGCTTCTCTCCGTCGCTACGTGCGTCCCGTGATCGCGGCCGTCTTCCTGGTACAGCTCGTGGCGATGTACGTGCCCAAGTTCTACGGCCATCGCGTCGAGTCGGACGTCATGGTGGCTCTGGGTTGGCTCGTCAGCCTCGATGCCCTCTTGCGCTGGAGGGCGGGGGAGGCCAGGGCCTGGCCGCTCCTGTGGCTCGGGCTGACCTTCCTCGTCGCCTCCAAGAACGAGGGCTACTTCTACCTCGTGGCCCTGGCCGGTGGACTCTTCCTGGCGCAGCTCCAGCACGGAACGCGAACCTCGCTTCGCCGTCCGGCCTGGGCTCTGGTCTGCCTGCCCTTTGGTGCCATCCTCCTGCACCAGGTCATGAACCTCTCCCTGGGCTTCGAGAACGACCTCGTCGTCGGCGGACCCGAGCAGCTCTCCCTTGTGGAACGCCTGAGGGATCAAGCTCTGCCGCGACTCGGGGAGGTCGTGTCCTACCTGGTCCACGACATCGCCTTCGAGCCCGGCATGGGTGGCTACTGGATTCCCGTTGCCGGGCTGCTGCTCCTTCTGGCGCCACGTTTGGCCCTGGGGCGCCAGAGGGCTTTCCTGACCACCACCCTGCTCCTGGTCAGCGTTGGAGTGGTCGTCGTCTACGTCCTTTCCCAGCGTCCCCTGGAGCGCCATCTCCCGACTTCGGCGGGACGCTTCGTCTTCCAGAGCCTGCCGGTCCTCGCCCTCTGGATCGCATCGATGGTGGGGGAGCTGTGGCCCGGGGTCCGTACGCCTAGCGTCGACTAGGGCGCGCGTCCGGGACTCCGCCCGTCCGTCGCAACAGCGAGTCCTGGTAGAGCTGGTCGACCTGTCCCGGGGTCAGGCTGGCGTCGTAGATGCGGGCGTCGTCGAGCTTGCCCTGGAAGTAGCGGCCGCCGGCCGAGTCCCTGCCCAGGAACGTGCGACCGTCCCACTCCTCGATCCCGTGGGAGACCGCGTTGACCGCCGAGCTGAGCACGCCGCCGCCGTCTCCCAGGTACATCGTCGCCTGATTCGGCTCGACCACGAGGGCGCAGAAGACCCAGGTCTGGTCCGGCACGACCAGCCCCGAGTCCCAGCCCCAGGTGTCGCCGGCGCCGTTCCAGTGGTAGCGCAGCTCGTTGGCGTTGCCGAAGTTGAGGCCGGCGGTCGTGCTGACGTCGCGGTTGAAGATCAGGCCGGCAAAGGGGTCCTGGTTGCCGTCGCGCTCGAGCCAGGTCGTGATCGTGACGCGGTTCGAGTGCAGGTCGAGGTCGTGGATCCGGACCCGGTCGTTGTTCCCGTCGAAGGCAACCGAGGTGCCCAGGCCAGGGGTGGCCCCCGGCTGGTTCAGGCTGGGGCCGTCCAGGTAGTCTCCGTTCGCCCCGCCCTGGGAATCGACCGCCACGCTGCCGGAGGTCTCGTCCAGCTCCCAGTGATGGAAGTCCGCCAGGGAGAATTGCCAAAGGCTGCCTTTCACCGTCGACGAGCCCGTGTCCTCGTCCACGCGCCAGTAGTAGGTCGTGTCCGGGGCCAGGCCGGAAGGCGCGTAGGACGTTCCGGTCTGGGAGCCCTGGTACTCGGGGGAGGCTGGGGTCGCGTCGCGCACCGCGACGTAGCTCGTTCCCAGGTAGACGTCGTGCTCGACGGCCACCGGACTCGCGATCCAGGTCAAGACGCCCTGGGGGTCGATCAGCTTGCCTCCGTCCACCGGCAGGGGACCTTCGGCTCGCCCTCCCTCGTTCCACAGCTCCTCGATCTCGTCCGCCGACAGGCACTGGGTGTAGAAACGCACGTCGTCGAGCGCTCCATCCAGGCAGCGGTTGGCGGTCGGTGGGTTCCAACCGAGGCGCGTCTGGCCGTCGAATTCCTCGATGCCGTGGGAGACGGGGTTGACCGAGCTCTGCAAAGTCCCGTCGTGCAGGTAGATCGTGGCCTGGTGGGGCTCGACCACCAGGGCCACCAGGGCCCAGGTCGCGTTGGGGAGCACCAGGCCCGAGCCCCAGGACCAGGTGTTGGCCGCATTGTTCCAGTGGTAGCCCAGGGCGCCCGTGCTGGTGAAGTTGAGCCCCGCGACCGTGCTCGCGTCGCGGCTGAAGACGATGCCCGCGAACGGGGTCTGGGCTCCGTTGCGTCGTACCCAGGCCGTGATGGTCAGGCGATCGGTGTTCAGGTGGAGCGGGTCGATCGTGACCGCGTCTCCGCTGCCGTCGAACTCGAGGGCGCTGCCGTAGTTGCCGCTGGTCCACACCGGGTTGCCGCCGACCTGGCCGTCGTTGCCGGCCGGGGCGCTGTCCGCCGCGAGCGAGCCCGAGCCCTCGTCGAGGCTCCAGTAGCCCGTGATCTCGGTCGGGATCAGATCGATCGTGACCGTGCCGGTGGACTGCTGGCCGGTGCCGTCGCCCGACAGGTAGCTGAAGGTGTCCTCGCCCACGAAGGGCTCGGTGGGCAGCGTGTAGATCAACTCGTCGCGGCCGGCCGGGCCGGTACCGGGGGAAAGGGCGACCGTGCCTCCCCGGTCGGAGACGGGATCGAAGCCCTCGATGCGCACGCGGTCGCAGTTGCCGTCGTCGTCGTTGGCGACCACGTCGAGCACCTGGGGGCCGAGGTTCTCGAACTCGCGCTTCTTCAGGTCCCGCCGATCGGGGGCGGCGAAGGGCGGCAGCGGGTCTCCGTAGGACTCGGAGGCCTCGAGGCAGTTGCGCGAGTCGCGGTGAGCCAGGATGACCCCGCGCGTGACCGGACCGATGTTCAGGCAGGCCCCGCACATGTTGTTGCAGGGCGTGGGGTCCAGGCAGTGGGGCGCGTTCCAGTTGTGCCCGACCTCGTGCCCGATGATGCCCGCGCTGTCCAGGCTCCAGCCATAGGCCAGGTTCGTGCACACGACGCCGACCCAGGCCAGGCCGCCGAACTCGATCAGGTTGCCGGGCTTGGCCGTCATGAGGTGCGCCATGTCCCGCACGACGTCGGTCTGGTTCGTGTTCCACTCGGCCCGGAACTGGTCGAGGAGGTTGCCGCCGCTGGTGGGGTTGTAGAACGGCGCGGTGCGGATCACGTACCAGGTGATGTCGTAGGTGATGCGCGCGTCCCTGGCGTAGTAGAAGTCCACCAGGTTCATGTGGGCGTCGATGGTGGCAATGGTGTTCGCCACCGAGCCCCGGGCCTGGAAGTACTCGAAGTCGGCGTCGAAGGCGATCTCGGCCAGCTGCAGGCAGTCGGGGACGAGGCCCAGAGGGTCCGAGTCGACGAAGCCGCCCTGGGGGGAGCCGATCGGCTCGGCCTCCAGCCCGCAGCGCAGGGGCTCTTCGATCTCATCGCTGGCCCGGTAGGCCACGTGACGCCCGATTCCGATGCGCGGCAGGACCTCTTGCACCGGTCGCACGGCCCACAGGCGTTCTCCGCCGCTCAGGACGTCGGCCCGCAGGCCGTGGGGCGTGCGGCTCGCGAGGACCGTGCTCGCAGGATCGGTGAGCAGGCGACCGCGGAAGGTCGTGGGCGCGGGCAGCGGAAGCTCGGTGCGCGTACCGCCGCTCCCGACCAGACGCAGGCCGGCCCGCGCCGAGCGCAGCGAGTGGCGCTCGAGCCAGGCGACGTGGCGCGTCCCTTCCCACTCGAGCTCGACCGCGAAGGCGTCCGGGTCGTCCGCCGGGAGCTGCACCTCGATCGGGCGCAAGGCGCGCACGCCGAGCTCGCGGCACACTTTCTCGAGGACGCCGGAGTCCTGGGCCAGGGGAGAGGAGGCGAAAGGGAGCAGGACCCAAAGGTGGATGAGGCGCATGTCCCCAGGCTACACGCACGGGGCCGATGGCGCATGAGGCGGACTCCCCAGCTAGCGACCCTCGGGCGCCATGCCTGGCCACCGAGAGGTCTCGGGGTCCAGGAAGTCGGCTCCGTTCGGCAGGAGCTGGGGTTCCAGGGTCGCGTCCAGCCGCGTTCGGCTCGAGGACCAGGGCTGGTGCGCTTCGAGGTCTGCGCCTTTCCGGACGAGGGTCACCGTGCAGGCCGCACCCTCGAAGGGGACGAGCGTCAGGCTCGAGGCCTCGGACCCCGGAGCGGAGGCTTCCGCGTCGTCGAGGTACTCGAGCACCGGGACCTGGCGCAGGAAGGCGAGGTAGGCTTCCGCCAGAGCTTCGTCGACGCTCTGCTGGCTTCCGTTCGATTCCAGAAGGTCCAGGGACGGCCGCCGGCTTCCTCCGGCGCGCGCATCTCGCGACGCAGGCGCAGCTCGCTCGTTTCGGTCCGGATGCGCACCTGGGCCAGCCCCTGCTCCCAGCCGGGCCAGCCGGGCGGCACCAGTCGCGTCTCGACCAGGGGAGGCAAGAGCGACGACGAGCGTGAGCCGAGGCTTCGGAGGGAACCGTCGATCTCCCATACGTCGCGACTCCCCCGGAGCCGTACGTAGGTCGTCTGTCGTTCGGGAACCTCGCGGCCCACATCGAAGGCCGCCTGCAGGTCGAGCCCCATCCGGTCCCGGGCGTAGTCGGGGCCCAAGAGGGAGACGCGCAGGGTGTCCCGGGTCGCGATGCCGAAGTCCCGGGCTTGCTCCGTCTCGGACGAGACGCACGTACCCTGGGCATCGCTCAAGGCGCGCACGAGCTCGGCCAGGCGCTGGGTGTCGACGGGCGCCCGGGCGTAGCTCGTGCAGCGCCAACCTCCTCGGTTCTCGTACAGGAAGCTCTCTCCACCCTCCTCGATCTCGAGCGCCGCGACCCGCAGCGCCTCACGTACCTCCGGGGGCAAGAGTCGTCCCACGCCCTCGGGCGTGTGCTTCTGCGAGAGCTGGCGGGAGAGCGCTCTCTCCCAGCCGAACAGCACCAGGGTCGCGAGGCCCAGCACGATCAGCGTGCGCTTCATCGAGCCCTCGGAAGCGGGCTGGGGCGGCGTCGGCGCAGGGCGACGATCGAACCACCCAGGACGAGGGCTAGCGGGCCGCTCGAGACCATCCAGGCGCGCCAGTTCAGCCGAGCGGAGGGGGCGACGAAGTCGAATCCCCGGGCGGTCGTACGGCGTGTCGCCAGGTCGGCCAGCTCTCCGTCCAGGGTCAGGCTGGCGACGGCGTTCTCCAGCAGCTCGGAGCCGCGGTAGGTGGGGTCCAGGATGCGATCGGACTGAAAGACGCTCGAACAGCCGAGGAACAGCAGCTGCCCCTCGGCGGACGGGGGCCACGGGGCTGCGTCCGCCGGGACCTCGCCTTCCTCGTCGGGACGCAGGCGCAGAGGTTCCTTGGGTTTGGGAAACCTCCCCTCGAACAGGACGGCCAGAGGCCGCTTCCCATCGAAGTCTCCGTCTTCGGGGGCCACCAGGACCTCGGGCGGCAGCCAGCCTCCACTCCAGTCCAGGCTCCAGGTCCGGGCCGAGGTCGTGATCAGCACCGTGGCCCGCAGCCCGAGCTCTTCCAGACGTTCGGGGTCCCATCGCAGGGCGTTGGGGTTGGCGAAGGCCTGGTCGCCGAGGAAGGCCGTGATCTTGTGGTCGGCGTAGTTGGCGGAGGAGGTGCGCACGAAGCACGGCAGGGAGGCCTCTTGGCGCTCGAACTCCCGGTAGTCCGTGCGCCCGGCCACCTGGGAATCCATGGCCCGGGCGAAGGAACGATCGTCGAAGAGCACCTCGCGCACGAGCTCGATCGAGAGCTCGGGGAAGTAGAGGTGCTCGACGTCGGGCGACTGGGGCTGGGGCCAGTGCACGACGTCGAAGTCGTCGCCCTTGTACTGGCGGCTCTGCAGTTGAAAGTGCTGCGCCGCGAGCAGCACCCTGCCGCCCCCGTGCAAGTAGCGCACGGTGGACTCCAGCATGGGCTCGATGGACCTGCGCGGCTGCATCCAGACGAGGAGGTCCAGGTCCGGCGGAAGGTCGGGCGCGCGCGGGTTGACGTGGGTCACGCGGTAGCCGAGGCGCTCCAGTCGTGCGCGGGCTTCGGCGTAGACGTCCTTGCCCTGGGGAGCGAACAGGCCGCGGGTCTGGAAGTTCTCGTGGGCCTCCGCCGCGGACAGGCGCGGCAGGTCCGAGGCGAACCCGACGTGGGGCGCGGGCCGTCCCGACAGCCGTGCAAGGGCGAAGGCGAGGCGAAACTGGAGGTCTTCCAGGTCCCTCGAGTCCGTGAAGTCGAGCTGCTGGGGGGGCTGGTTCTCGACGCTGAGGGTCAGGCTCGCGAAGACCTCGCGCACCCTCTGGACCTCCCCTTCGCGGGAGACGAGCCGGCGCGGGCGAATCCCCCCCGCCGTGAGCCGCGAGCGCTCCTCGGGATCCAGCTCCTCGGGGCGCGTGCGCGTCGTGCGCAGCTCCAGCCCCGCCCGCTCGAACTCGCGCAGCCAGGCCATCAACCGCTCCGGTACGCGGGCGAGGGTGGCCGGCAGGCGCGCTTCGTCGGAGAAGGTCAGGTGGGCTTCGATCGGGGCAGCCGTCCGGGCGAGTCGAGCGCCTGCGGCGGAAAGGGTGTGGCGCCGGTCGGCCGTGAGGTCCTGGGCGCCAGGCAGAATCGTCAGGATCCAGGCGAGGGGCAACAGGGCCGAGGCGCCCAGGGCGAACCTCCAGCGCGGCCGCAGCCTGCGCACGGCTTCCAGGCCACGACCCGCGCTCACCAGGAGCGCGGCCAGGGGAACCAGGAAGACCGCGGCGAAGCGCCACAGCATTCGATCGGTGGAGGAGAGCTCGGGCAGCGGCGTGGCCGGAGGTGGAGCCGCGCGCTGGAAGGCGCGCCTTGCGGGGGAGCCGAGCTCCCCGAGCAGCACCTCGAGCAGGGACAGGTGAGCCGTGCCGGGCCGATCGATGAGCCCGTTCTCGAAGGGGGTCGTGGCCGAGGAGAAGACCAGCGAGCCCACCCATGGATCGGTGTGCTCGACCGCGACCAGCAGAGGTTGCTTGGGGACCCTCTGGCCCGCGCCGGGCTGCATGTCGGCGAAGGGAATGCGCCCGCCG
Source organism: bacterium (assembly GCA_030428965.1). Taxonomy (GTDB): domain Bacteria; phylum Planctomycetota; class UBA1135; order UBA1135; genus JAUIEE01. The sequence goes on from JAUIEE010000007.1 coordinate 18,445, forward strand.
GGGAAGTCGGCGGGGCGCAGCACGAAGGCCTCGTCGGACGACGTGGCCAAGGTGTTGCTGCGCCACCCGCGGTCGAGGGCCGATGTCCCCACGGGGAGCAGGGGAGCCGGAGCCGCGAAGAACAGCGTGCCGTTGGGCTGGGAACCCGAGAAGCTGGCGAAGTCTTGGTTGGGAGCGATGCAGCGCAGAACGAAGGGAGCCGCACGTTCTTCCCCGTCGATGACCAGAGGTTCGCAGAAGCGGTCGCAAAAGAGCCCGTCCTGGGGCTCGAGACCGAAGTGACGCAGGAGCGGCTCGCCCGCGAACCGGCTCGCGGCGGGTTGGAAGGTGAGCTCTTCGCCTTCGCCGGCGAAGCCCCGTCCGTCGGCGGCCAGCAGGCCTCCGGCCACGACCGCGCTGCCACCGGCGTGCAGGTAGCGCTCGAGCTCCTCGATCCTGGCCGAGGTCACGTGTCGAGGGTTCATCCAGAACAGGAGCTGGGCTTCGGCAGGGATCGGCTCGCCGCGATCGAGGTCCACCCGCAGGACCTTTCCGGAGCGGGCCAGGATCTCTCCCAACCGATCGAAGCGCTCCGATGCGGCCAGGGCGAAGACGGCCTGGCCCGGGGCGACGAGCTCCTCGAGCTGGACCCTGACGAGGGACTGCAGGCGCGGAAGCAGGCGAGCGTCGATCGAGGGCACGTGGCTGCGCCGCCGGGATCCGGCTTCGAGGAGCAAGGTCGACCAGACGGTGGTCTCCTCGTACGCGTCGCGCGTCACCGTGCGTACGCGGTAGGGGGAAACGTTGCGGCGGGCGGCCAGCCGCTCCAGGTCCGGGTCGCTCCCAGGGTGGACCACCCGATACGCGAAGCGATCGGGAGCCGCGTCGGCCAGAGCTTCGAGGAAGGAGGTGACCTGTTCCTCGATCCTGCCCATGGGAGAGGGCAGCTCGTGGGCCGCGCTCACGAAGTAGGTGGCGTGCACCTTGCCCTCGACCCGTTCGAGGGCCTCCAGGGTGCCCGGTTCGATGTGGACCAGCCGCGTGGGGCCGAGCTCGAGCCGCCCCGCTCCGCCCCGCTGGTAGTGGCGCACGATGCGGGTGGCCAGCAGGGTGGAGGTCAGGGCCAGGACCAGGGCGGCCAGGATCGAGACACGCCGGGCGCGCTGGCTCACTCGCGGACCTCCTTCAGGACGACGGCGCTCGTCCAGAGGAACACCGCCGAGAGGCCGAGGAAGTAGGCCAGGGTCGAGACTTCCAGGAGTCCACCGGCCAGAGCCTGGTAGTGCGGCAGGAGGGAGAGGTGGTCCCGCAGGAACGAGCCCCCCGAGAGTGCGGGCCAGAGTCCGTCGAGGATGGCGACGACCTGCTCGTCCCCCAGCACCACCAGGGCGTATCCGGAGAGGGCGCTGGCCACGAAGGCGACGATCTGGTCCTGGGTCAGCGCGGACCACAGGCTCCCCAGGGCGAGCAGCAGGGCACCGAACAGGAACGCGGCCAGGTAGCCGCAGACGATCAGGCCGCGGTCGGGGGATCCGAGGACCTCGAGCATGACGACGATCGGCAGCGAGGAGGCCAGGAACAGGGAGTAGAGTCCCAGGGCGGCGAGGTACTTGCCCAGCACGGCCTGGCCGGGAACCAAAGGCAGGGTCAGCAGGAACTCGACGGTGCGCGTCTTCTTCTCCTCCGCCCACAGGCGCATGGAGATGGCGGGCAGGAAGAAGGCGCACAGGGGCGGGAGCAGGTCGAAGTAGGCCTGCATGTCGACCAGGCCGACCAGGAAGAACTCGTTCATGAAGATCGAGTTGACGAGGACTCCGAGGGCCACCACGACCACGAAGGCAATCCCCGAGTCGAGGCTCGCGCCCGCTTCGCGCCGCGCGATCGTGGCGACCCCCGCCAGCCAGGCGCCCACCGAGTTCGACGGCCCCTTCAGCCCCTGTCTCCCGCACTGCGCACGAGGTCCAGGATGGCCTGCTCGAGGCTCGAGCCCTGCTCCCCGGCGGACCGGCGCATCTGCTCCACGGTCTCGTCGCACAGGAGTCGGCCGCGCTGGATCACGAGCATTCGATCGGAGACCGCCGCGACCTCGCTCAGGATGTGGGACGAGAACAGGATCGCTCGCTCGGGGGCAAGCTCCCGCAGGAAGCCCAGGAACTGGTCGACCTGCACCGGGTCCAGACCGTGGGTCGGCTCGTCGAGCAGCAGCACCCGAGGGTCGTGCAGGATGGCCAGGGCCAGCCCCAGCCGCTGGCGATATCCCTTCGAGCACTCGTGGATGCGCTTGTTCCACACCTCCTCGAGCCCGCAGCGCTCGACTACCCAGGCCGAGCGGTCGCGGCGCTGGGACCGATCCAGCCGGCGCATGCGAGCGGCGAACTCGAGCATGCGCCGCACGCGCATCGTCTCGTACAGCGCGTTGTGCTCGGGCAGGTAGCCGATGCTGCGGCGGATCGCCAGAGGATCGGTGCGGGCGTCGAAGCCGGCGACCTCGAGCCTGCCCTCGGTGGGCAAGAGCCAGGTGCTGATCATCTTGAGCACCGTGCTCTTGCCCGCGCCGTTGGGGCCCAGGAAACCCACGACCTCACCGGGGCGAACCCGGAAGGAGACCCGGTCGACCGCCCGTACGGAACCGTACTCCTTGGTGACCTGTTCGAGCTGGATCATCGTTCCGCCTGCCCGGCGGGAGCGAGGTGGCAGGCCATGGTACGCGCCGGACCGTTCGCGTTCATCCGGCGCGGCAGAAGAGCGGGGCCTTCCCTGCGGCAGCGAGCCTCGGGGACTTCCTCGGCCCGTGGACAGCGCGGGTGGAAGGCGCAGCCCGTGGGGCGCTCCCGGGGATCGGCGACCTCTCCCCGCAGGCCCGCGGCCCGGGGGCGGGGAGCACGGGGATCGGGCACCGGGATGGCCGAGAAGAGGGCTCGCGTGTAGGGGTGTCCTGGTTCGGCGTAGAGGTCCTCGCTCTCGGCGATCTCCACGATGCGCCCCAGGTACATGACCGCGACCCGGTCGCACAGCTTGCGCACGACGGCCAGGTCGTGCGCGATGAACAGGTACGCCAACCCGAAGCGTTGTCGCAGCTCGACGAACAGGTTGACGATCTGGGCCTGGATCGACACGTCCAGGGCGCTGAGGGGTTCATCGCAAACCAGGAGCTCGGGCTCGAGGGCCAGAGCCCGGGCGATGCCGATGCGCTGTCTCTGGCCTCCGGAGAACTCGTGGGGAAAGCGATGGAGATGCTGGGCTCCCAGGCCGACGGCGTCCAGCAAGGCCAGGGCCCGGAGGCGACGCTCCCTGGGCTTGAAGAGACCGTGAATCACCAGAGGCTCGGTGAGAATGGACAGCACCGATTGTCGCGGATCCAACGACGCGAAGGGATCCTGGAACACGACCTGCATGCGCCTGCGGATCGCCTTCCAGGACTTTCTGGAGAGTTCGCCCAGGGACTGTCCGTCGAAGTGGACCGTGCCCCGGCTGGGGGCTTCGAGCCCCAGGATCGTGCGTGCCAGCGTGGACTTGCCGCAGCCGGATTCCCCCACGAGCCCCAGGCTCTCTCCCGCTCGCAGGTCGAACGAGACTCCATCGACGGCCTGGACGTCGGCCTGGCCCCCGCGGGAGGGGAAGTGCTTGGCCAGGTCCCGAACCTCGAGCAAGGGGGTGCTCATCGGGTGCCTCGCGCTTCGAGTTCTCTCAAGGCGTCCGGCCGGGAGCAGGCGCTGGCGCGGCCGCCGGGGAGAGCCACGAGGGGGATGGGGTCCGTGCGGCAGGGGAGGGCCGCATGGGGGCAGCGCGGCTCGAAGGGGCAGCCCTCCCGCCGTCCGTCAGCCACGGCGGGGTGGCCCGCAATCGTGGGCAGTGGCTGGTCGCGGGGATCGTCGAGTCGCGGAACGCTTCGCAGGAGGCCCGAGGTGTAGGGGTGCATCGGAGCGGCGAAGAGCGGGTCGGTTCGAGCCGTTTCCATGGAGCGCCCGGCGTAGAGGACGTGCACCCGGTCGCAGCTCGAAGCCACGACCCCCAGGTCGTGGGTGATCAGGACGACGGCCATGGCGCTCTCCCGTTGCATGCGCCCGAGCAGGTCGAGGATCTGGGCCTGGATGGTGACGTCCAGGGCCGTCGTCGGCTCGTCGGCGAAGAGTACGCTCGGCCGACAGGCCAGGGCCATGGCGATCAGGACCCTCTGGCGCATCCCTCCGGAGAGCTCGTGGGGATAGGCGTCCATGCGCGCTTCCGGACGCGGAAGGCCGACCTCGCCCAGGGCGGCGATGCTGGCGGTCCTCGCCTGTCGGCGCGGCAGGCTGCGATGACACTCGAACACCTCTTCCAGCTGCCGCCCGATGGTCAGCAGGGGATTGAGGGAGGTCATCGGATCCTGGAAGACCATGCTGATGCGGTTCCCGCGCACCCGGCGCCACTCGCGCTCGGGAAGGGTCAAGAGGTCGCGGCCGTCGAAGAGGATGCGTCCTCGGACCCGGGAGCTGCGCGGCAACAGGCCGAGGGCAGCGAGGGCGGTGACCGTCTTGCCCGAGCCCGATTCGCCCACCAGCCCGAGGGTCTCTCCGGCTTCCAGCGAGAGGGAGAGCTCGTCGACGGCGCGCACCGGTTTTCCCCGGGACGGGAAGCTGACCGCCAGATCCTCGACCTCCAGGACCGCGGTCATCGGTTGCTCTTCCCGTGGCGCGGGTCGAGGGCGTCGCGCAAGCCGTCCCCGAGGACATTGAGGGCGAGCAGGGTCGATCCCATGGCCGCCGCGGGCCAGACCACGAGCCACCAGAAGGTGTGGATCGGGTTGATGGCCTCGATGCTCTCCGCGGCCAGGAGTCCCCAGCTGACCTTGGGAGGTGCGACTCCCAGCCCGAGGAACGAAAGGAAAGCCTCGAAGAGCATGACCGAAGGCACGGTCAAGGTCAGGTAGACGATCACGACCGAGAGCGTGTTCGGAATCAGGTGCACGCCCAGGATGCGCGCGAAGGATGCCCCCTGGGCTCGGGCGGCCTGGATGAACTCGCTCTCGCGCAAGGCCAGCACCTGACCGCGCACGACCCGGGCCATGGTGAGCCAGTACACCAGGCCGATCACCACGTAGAACACGGTCATGGGGCCGACCCCCAGGCGAGAGAGCTCGCTGCGGTACTCGTTCAACACGCTGATCAGGAAGATCACGAGGAAGATGAACGGGATCGAGTACAGGACGTCGACGACGCGCATCATCCAGTTGTCCACCCGCCCGCCGAAGTAGCCGGCCGTGGCCCCGTAGCTGACCCCGACCAGGAGGCTGCACAGGGTGGCGGCCAGGGCCACCAGGATCGAGGTGCGACTGCCCCACACGATGCGTGCCAGCATGTCGCGACCCTTGGCGTCGGTGCCCATCCAGGCGGGGGTCTGCCATTCCCCGAAGAGCTTGGCGCGCAGGGCGAGGAGCTTCTCGTCCAAGGGGTTCAGCTCCCAGTAGTCGGCGGCGGACCAGGCCTGGCCGGATCCGAACAGGCGCGGAGGTCGGGGCTCGGTCTCCAGGGCCAGGGCCATGGGGGAAGGCAGGGGGAGCAGGGGGGCGAAGAGGCTCGTGAGGCCGACCAGGGCGAGCAGCAGGAGGCAGGCCCGCATGGCGCGGCTGGCCTTCACGTGTTTCCAGGCCAGCTGCCCCGGGCTCTCTCCGCGCACCTCGGCGGACTCGTTCCACAGCGCCTCGAGCCTCCCCGGGCCCAGGCCGAAGTCCCAGGAAGGGCGCACCTAGGCTTCCTCCAGGCGGATGCGGGGATCGAGCAGGGTGTAGGTCAGGTCGACCAGGAAGTTGAGTCCGTAGACCAGCGTCGTGTAGAGGATGGTGACGCCCATCGACAGCGTGTAGTCGCGGTTCAGGGCGCTGTTCACGAAGTGGGAGCCGGTGCCGGGAATGGCGAAGATGCGCTCGATGACCAGGGATCCGGTCAGGATGCCGGCGGCCGCTGGACCGAGGTAGGACACCACGGGCAGCAGGGCACCGCGCAACGTGTGACGCGAGAGGACCAGGTGTTCGGGAAGGCCCTTGGCACGCGCCGTGCGAACGTGGTCCTGGGCGAGGGCCTCCAGCATGCCGGTGCGCGTCAGGCGCGAGATGTAGGCCGCGAAGGGGGCGCCCAGGGCGATGCCGGGCAGCACCAGGTGGGAGAAGCTGCCCCAGCCGGCGACGGGCAGGAGCTCGAGCTGAAAGCCGAAGAGGAGGATGAGGGCCCCCGCGATGACGAAGTTGGGCAGGGCCACTCCGGCGGTCGCGAACAGGCGCAGTCCCAGGTCGAGGCGACCTCCGGGACGCAGGCTGCTCAGGATGCCCGTGCTCCCGCCGACCAGGACGGCCCACAAGAGAGCGACGCTGCCGAGGGCCAGCGAAATGGGCAGGGACTGGGCGATGATCTCGTTGACCGTGAAGTCGCGGTACTTGAAGGAGGGGCCGAGCTCCCCCGTGAGGACACCGCCCCAGAGATCTTCCCCCGAGCCCCCGAGCCAGGTGGCCCCTTGCTCGTCGAGGTTGAGGGGACCCAGGTAGTGCAGGTACTGCTTCCACAGGGGCCAGTCGAGGTGGTAGCGCGCTTCCAGGTTGGCTTCGACGGCCGGATGCAGGCTGCGCTCGCTCGAGAAGGGACCCCCACGCACCGAGCGCATCAGGAAGAACGAGACGGTGATCACCGCCCAGAGGGTGAGGGCGAACCACAGGGTGCGTCGCAAGAGGAAGCGCCTCATCGTTCGGCTCCTCGGGCCGCGGCGGGGGGGTAGAGACCGGAGTCCGGCCCGCCCGGTGAGACCTGCGAGCCGGCGGCCCGCGCCTGGCGCGAGCGTTCCAGCTCTTCGTCATCCATCCAGTAGAGGAACTTCGGCAGGTGGTCGTCCTGCACGTTCTCGTGGAAGCCCCCCAGACGCGGCTTGACGAGGTTGGTCGAGACGTAGGTGTAGATCGGAAGGATGGGCAGCTCGCGCACGAGGATCTCCTCCGCCGCACGCAAGAGCTCGGCGCGCCGCGCCGGGTCGGCCTCGCGGGCCGCCCGTTCGATCCACTCGTCGTAGGCCGGATCGCTCCAACCGGTGCGGTTGTTCTCTCCGGATCCGACGAACACGCTCAGGAAGTTGTTCGGGTCCGCGTAGTCGGCGATCCACGAGGAGCGGGACACGTCGTAGTCGAGCTGAACCTGGGTATCCAGGTAGACCTTCCACTCCTGGTTGACCAGGCGTGCGTCGACCCCCAGGTGACGTCTCCAGCCGTCGGCCACGACCTCGGCGATGTCGCGGTGGGCCTCGGAAGTGTTGTAGAGCAGCTCGATCTCGCCGAGCTCCTTGCCGCCGGGACCGAAGCCGGCCTCGGCCAAGAGGGCACGCGCTCGCTCGCAGTCCGCTTCGAAGGCCACCCGGGGCGAGCCGCCCTTCCGGGGAGCGTGCTTCATCTCCGCGCGCCGGTAGCCGGGCATGCCGTGGGGCACGAGGCCCCAGTTCGGCTGCTCCCCCTTCTTGACGATCTTCTCGCAGATCGCTTCGCGGTCGATCGAGAGGGCCAGGGCCGTGCGTACGCGCCGGTCGTCCAGGGGAGGACGGGTGACGTTGACGCGGTAGAAGTAGACGCCCAGGTAGGGCGTCGGCCGGAAGTCCTCCCGTTCCAGGAGACGCGGCACGAGGTTGGGGGGAGCGCGGTCGATCCAGTCGACCTCGCCGGTCAAGTAGAGGTTGAGCAGGGTGCCGTAGTTGTCCGCGGCGAGGATGTCGATCGTGTCCATGGCCACCCGGTCCGCGTCCCAGTAATACGGGTTCTTGCGCAGCCGCAGACGGTCGTTGATGCGCCGCTCGTAGAGGGCGAACGGACCGTTCGTCACGAGGTTCTCGGGGGCGAGCCACTGCCTGCGCCAGGTCTTGGGGTTCCTGCGACGTGCCTCCTCGAGGCTCCGGCGGTGAACGGGGAAGAGCGGGTAGTACCCCGTGAGCTGCAGGAAGTAGGGCGTCGGATGGACGAGGTCCACGACCAGGGTGTGCTCGTCCAGGGCGCGGATGCCGACGCGATCCCACAAGGCCTGCTCGAGCTCGGACCCCTCGAGCAGGCGACCCTGGGCGCGCGCCTGTTCGAGCTCGTCGGACGAGGCTTCCCATTCCAGGAGCCAGTCCGCCGCGTACGGATCGACCGGACCTTCACCCGTGGGGGGGGGCAGGTTGTGTGCCCGGCAGCGACCGGAGAAGGGAGCCGAGAGCTCGCGCTCTCCGACCTGGATCAGCACGTCGCCCCGTTCGAAGCTCTCCCCCGGCGTGCAGCGCAGGACGAGGGGAGGTCCGCCGTCGAGCAATTCGGGGGAGGGCGGTTGCAGGCCGAGGCGCAGGGTGTCCGCCCGTGCTTCCACCCAGAGCCCCTGCTCGAGAAACAGCCCCCGATCGCGAGGATGGTGGCTGAAGGCCCGTGCAGCGACCACGCCCCAGAGCTGGTAGGCGTATTCGGCGGCCGTGTCCGGGTGCAGCAGGCGTCGCCAGGACCACTCCACGTCGGAGGCGAACAGCGGGTCCCCGTTGGACCAGCGTGCCTCGGGACGCAGGTGGAAGGTGTAGCGTCGTCCGTCCTCGGAGATCTCCCAGCTCCGGGCCATGCCGGGCAGAGGCTCGAGGGTCTGGGGGTGCTTGACCACGAGGCCTTCGAAGAGGGCGTAGAGCACGCGCCCCTCGGGCACGCCCGTGACCCGGGCCGGGTCGAGGCTCGTGACCTCGCCCCCGTTGGCCATGACGAAGTCGGCCCGCACCAGCCGAGCCTTGCCGACCAGGCTCCAGGCCCCCAGGGCCAGGGCCCCGAGGAGCAAGAGGGCCGCGCTGCTTCGTCTCGACCTCACGCCCCTCATCGCGACCACGACCGGCATCCTAGGGGTCGTGGCGATCGTCGCAAGTCCGCTTCACGCAAGGATTTGTACACTTGACGCAGGCACTCTCGAAGGGCTAGCCTCCCCGGTCTCGAGGAGGAGTACGGGCCCATGATCCCCAAAGTGGAGGCAGAGCGCGAGTCCAGCCACCGGACGATGGGCCGAGTCGTGGGCGCGTGCCTTCGGGTGGGGTGGACCCTGGCCCTGGTCGGCGCCTGTTCCGGGGGCGATCGGGCCCCGGGCCAGGCCGGTGGAGGGCCGGACCCGCTCGTCCAGGGAGGTCCGGGTGAGGTCGTCAGCGATCGGTTCCATCCGGATCGACAGCCCGACCGGAGCGGGGAACGGCCGCCCCTGCCCGAGCCGCGGCGGGGCGGCACCGTCACGGTGCACCTTTCCTCGATGCCGCGTCATTTCAACTACATGACCGAGTCGTCGGCCAACGTGCGCTTCCTGCGGGAAACCCTGCACGAGACGCTGGTGCTGCGCGACGGCAACACCTGGGAGTATCGCGGGGGGCTGGCGCGTTCCTGGGAGACCGAGGACAGCGTCTTCGTGAAGGGGAGCCAGGGCGTCGAGCGGCTCTACGGCCAGGTCTCCGAGCAGGGAGAGACGGTCCTCGTCACGCCCGTGTCCCGGCACAACCCCTTGAGCGAGCCGCGCTCCGTTCCGCGGGCCGAGGTCGAGCGCATCGAGCGGGGCACGGTCTACACCTTCCACCTGCGCGATGGGATCTTCTGGCACGACCGCCAGCCCTTCACGGCCGAGGACCTGTTCTTCTCCTGGCAGTGCTACTGGAATCCCCACGTCGACTGCGACGACCTGCGGGACCAGGTGACCAAGATCACCGATGCCGAGGTTCTCGACGAACACACGATTCGCTTCTTCTACGGCGAGCAGTACTTCAACGCTCTGCAGGCCTTCGAGCTGCTGACGGTCCTGCCCTCCCATCGCTACAACCTGGCCGATCCCACCAACCCGGACTACGACGCCGGGGCGAGCGTCCTCGGGGTCGAGCAAGGCAAGTACGTGCGCGAGCACCCTGCCAACCTGGACTGGGTCGGATTGGGACCGTACCGGCTGACCGAGCGCAGCGAGGAGTTCCTCGTGGCCGAGCGCTTCGAGCCGTACTTCGACAGTGACCGTGCGGGTTGGGTCGACACGGTGCGCTGGCAGCACATCCCCGACGACGCCGCGGCCAAGACGGCCGTCCTGAATGGCGAGCTCGACTACTTCGCGCGGCTCTCCTCGAACGACTACTACGGCGAGTTCTGCCAGCGCTCCGAGTTCACCGACAGCATGTACGCGGGCTACTCCTGGCAACCTCGCATCACCTACGTGGCCTGGAACATGCGTCGCGCGCTGTTCAGCGACGTGCGCGTGCGCCGGGCCCTGGCCCACTGCTTCGATTGGGACGAGTACATCGCCAGCCAGGCCAACGGGTTGGGAGTGCGCGTCACGGGCACGAACTTCTACCTCGCGACCTCCTACGACCATTCGATCGAGCCGCTCCCCTTCGATCTGGATCGAGCCCGGGGGCTCCTGGAAGAAGCCGGCTGGTACGACCGCGACGGGGACGGGGTGCGGGACAAGGGCGGCGTCGCCTTCGAGTTCGAATACCTGACGAGCTCGGGCAACCGGCCAGCGGTGGCCCAGGGACAGATCCTGCAGGAGAACCTGGCCCAGGTGGGCGTGAAGATGAACATCGCCACCCGGGACTTCGCCGCCTTCATCGAGCGCTGTCGCGCCAAGGACTTCGATGCCTTTCCCCTGGCCTGGGCCCTGGACGTGCAGGACGATCCGCGCGCCTACTGGTTCTCCCATGAGGGACCGCCGGAGACCGACCGCGGGCGAAACTACCCCGGGCTGCGGGACGCCGAGGTCGATTCCCTCATCCGCTCGATCCAGCGCGAGCTGGACCCCGAGGTGCGCGACGAGCTGAGCCGGACCCTGCAGCGCAGGATCTACGAGCTGCAGCCCTACATGTTCGGCTACCAGGTCCCGATCAAGTTCTGCGTCGCCAAACGAATTCGCAATTTCCGAAACTACTGCATCAATCCGGGCTATTCGATACGGGACTGGTACGTGGTCGAATGAAGAGCCGCTCGGAAAGCTGATCGGTCGCCGATGAAGCAGAGCGGCGCCAACCCACCCCAGGAAGGCTCTTGCGGGCTGCCCCCATCGGTCGGCCCTGACTTCCAGCCCGGGGGACCGCGCTAGGTGCTGCGCTATCTCCTGCGACGACTCCTGTGGACCGTCCCCACCCTGTTCGGGATCAGCGTGGTCGTGTTCCTTCTGATCCACCTGACCCCCGGGGACCCCAGCGCCTTCCAGGCGATCGACATGGCCGGCGGAACCCAGACCGTGGGGGGGGACACCGGGGAAGCCGTCGCGCGCTTTCGGCGCGAGCACCTGCTCGATCGCTCGCTGTTGCGCCAGTACTTGCACTA
>JAUIEE010000419.1 GCA_030428965.1 bacterium
CTCGGTGCGCGGCAGGAAGTGTTGGTGGCCGAACCGCGAGGACTGCGAGTCATCGTATGCTTGGTGCCGACGATCCACGACTCGGTTCGGTCGAGATACCTCTCCTTCGGACCCGCTCAAAAGGGCAGGGAACCGCGTGGAGATGAGATCACGCGCGCGCTCTTTCGTGCCCTGAACGACAAAATCGCGGGCGGGCCGCTCCTGTTAGGAGGCTCCGAGAAGCGCCGACTCGGTGCGATCCTCCGCAAGGCGGACTATGAGGATCTCGGACGGCCAACGTCCGTCGGCTACTACGGGCGGGACCATGCCGGGACGGATGACTTTGAGGATCGCGACCTTCTAATCGTTCGGCGGCACGTTCCCCCGCTTGATGTCGCTCGCCTTGATGCCGCAGCGATCAGGTCCGCCCTGGGGATCCGTCGTATAGAGCGCTTTGCCGACGCGGAGCGCGCTCCGGCACGGGGCGGGGGGCAGGGGCTACCGGCCGGGACATGCCGCGAGCGAAGGCGCTGGGAAGGGTCCAACGTCGATTGCGTTACCGTCGGCCTTTTTGACCCGCTCGAGCGAGAGCTGCAGCGCTACTACGAGTTACACCATCAACTCAACGCGATCGGGCGATGCCGGCCCCTAACGAGTGAAGGCGAATCGGTTGTTCTTCTACTGGCGGGCGTTCCCTTCGATTGGGTTAGGCCCGAGCTGCGGAACCTGGAAGAGCTGCTGACCGAGATCGGCGTGGAGATCATTCTCCCTGATCCCGACGCGCGAAAAGCGGCGCTGGAAGAACACCACAGGCAGAAGCAGCTGGAGGCGAGCAGGCGTCGAAGTGAGCTTGCGAAGATTCTGCGGGAGGAGGGTCCGGCTAGCCACCGGTCCCTGTCTACGCGGCTTGGCGTCAGCCCGGCAACGATTTCCCGGGACCTGGCAGCACTCGGACAGGACTCTGAGCATCTGCTCGACTTGGCCAGTTTGATTCGCCCGTCCTTATATAGGTTCTTAGAGGAACAGGTGAATCGAAATGGCCACGTGCCCCCCGCGCTGTGCCCGAGGGAGGTGGTGGACGAGGTTCAACGCTACGACTCGACTCGCCTCTCCGAGCGTACTGTTCGGCGCCGCATGAGGGAGATCCGGCAGGCCGTTAGTTCCGGTGCTCCGCTCGTTCCCCGACGTAGCGACTCTGCCCGGTCCTTGAGGCTGACCATTGAGGCCATGGAACGGCTCGCGGCGCGCTCGGAGGTAGAGGCGTGAGGCCCGATCATCAGCCGGGCGGGGACCGCGGGATGTCCGCCCGTTTGCCGAGCCCTGGCGGCTCCTCGCAGGGGAATCGCCCAAGCCCGGCGATCTCCCGGCGTCGCCCCGCACAGGCCGCCGTGGGGGGCAATGGGACACACCAGGCTCCCCCCGGCCTTCTCCTGGCCCGGCTCGGTGAGACCCTGGCGGAGGCAGCCCAGATTTGCCGGGCACTGGCCGAGGTTCAGCTTGCTGGATCGGAGAAGCCGAGGCTGATGGAGGGGGTGCATTCCGCGAAGCCCCTCCTCTCCGTCCGTGACCTGGCAGCCCGACTGAATATCCACCCCCGAACGGTGCGCCGCTGGAGGGGGGAGGGGAAGTTGCCGCCGGCACTGGAGGTGGGCGGCGTGGTCCGGTGGCAGGCTGAGGTGGTCGATGCCTGGATCGAGGGGGAAGGCCGTGGGTAGGGGGCGAGCTATGGGGCCTGGGCGGCTTTCTCGCCGTGAGGACGGGAGCTGGGTCCTGGACTACCGTGATGCCGAGGGCCGTCGCCGACGCCGGGTACTGGGGCGAGACAAGCGCGTGGCTGAGAGACGCAGGATGGAGCTCATTCGCCGCCGCGACATGCAGGTGGACGGGCTCGGCGCGGCTGAGGGCCAGGATCTGCGCCTCGATGAGATCGTCCCCGACTACCTGGAAGACCTTGGGGCGCGCGTGACCCCTCACCACCTCAAGAACGTCCGCGGGAAGCTTGACCGGGCCCTGGCGGAGTGGGGGCAGAAGAGGGTCCGGGACCTGCGCCAGACCGACGCCGTCCGCTACCGCAACGCCCTCAGCGGTTCCGGCCTCTCGAACCGCACGGTCAACCTGCACGTGGACGTCGTCAGGGCGATGCTTCGCTGGGCTGTGTCAGCAGGTGTCATCGCCGAGAACCCCCTGGAGCGACTCCGCAGCCTCCCCTACGGCCGGGACCAGTGGGTCTACCGGCGCCGGGCGCTCTCGGACGAGGAAATCGGGGTCCTTTTGGCCGCATCTCATAAGGACGACGACGAGAACTACGCACTGGCCTCCCTATCAGAGGTCCACCGGGTCCCCCAGACTCCGATGTGGAGGCTGTTCCTTGAGACCGGCGCCCGTTGGAACGAGCTGCGCCAGCTCACGTGGGGGGACATCGACTTGGGCCGGGCCCTGATCGCCCTCCGCGCGGAGACGACGAAGAGCAGGCGGCAGCGTGCCGTCCCGCTGCGCCCCGAGGTCGTCGACGAGCTTGTCCGCCTCCGGGCCAGGCACGAGTCGGTGGTGGGGCGGCTGCCGAACCGGGAGGATCGCGTGCTGCTTTCTCCAGAGGGGCGCCCGTGGGGACGGCCGACGACCAATCCCATGCGGATCCTCGACCGGGTTCTCGTCCGGGCGGGTATCCCGAAGGTCGATCGGGACGGCCGCAAGCTCGACATCCATGCCCTACGCCACACTTTCGCCTCGCGGCTTGCCCGGGGCGGGGTCGGGCTGGTCCATGCGCAGCGCCTCCTGGGGCACTCCGACCCCAAGCTCACGGCACAGGTCTACACCCACCTGGACGTCGAGGATCTGCGGGATGCGGTAGGGGGTCTACCTTCGCTCGGGGACGGCGCGGCGAAGGCGAAGGAGGCGCGGTAGGAGAGATCTCCAGTTTCTCGGGCTTGGCCTATCCATGGCCCAAGCGTGCCAGTCTCATTGCCTCCACCCTCTCGCCGTAAACGACCTTCGAATAATGTTGGGGCTAGGTGTAGGATCACATAGGACAAACTGGGTGCCCGGCGGGAGGTAAGCGATGGTGTCGAGGCTGCCTCGTGAACCCCGGCGAGAGGAGAGTTCTTGGCCGGCAACGAGGATCTTCAGGGTCCATGAGTAGTCGGAACCGGTTGACCCCGAGACCGCCGTACCATGGAGCCACGCCGAATCGCTCCAGTACTCGTTTCCGTCGAACGGAACTGTCCACGCCAAGTAGTTGTCACCATCCACTCCGGGATCCCAGGGGATCCGAATGCTCCAGACATTCCCTGGGTCTGCCCAGTGAGCATCGGGGTTTCGCAGGCTAGGGGCGGGATCCACCCAATACCCTTGCAGAATGGCGCCTTGGTCGAAGGCCGACGGAGTTGGAGTCAGAGTATTGAGCGTATAGTCGTGCTCCGCGTACAGCGCCATTCCTGGGAGGATCGGCGCTCCAAACCGATAGTAACCTTCGCTGCGAGAGTCGAATAAGTTGGCGTATGGATCTGCGAGACTCTCCGTGCCATCTGGATTCAGAGCGAACAAGCGGAGCTTATCGTAGGGAGGAGGATCGTCCCCAAACATGATCGTCTCACGCCACATGAAAGCGTTTGTCGTGTTGTTCAGCCAGACTAGTGCCGGGGGGCCACCCGGTGTCCACTGCTGAATCGGGATATCAATTGAATGAAGGTCTGCCGAGTGCGGCGGATACCAAGATTCACTATCCCGAGGCCTTGGTCGGTGCGCGACCTCTGGAGAGACTTGAGGCACCTGAATGAGGAGTGGGAGGGGCGGTATGGCCACAGCGAACAGAAAGAGAATGGAGCGCATGAACCTCCTATCGAGCAACTTGACTGATTACTTGAGCAAGGGCGAAGCTGCCTCGAATACGTTGCGGCGATTCCCGGCATTATGGGTGAGACAGGGCCCAGACTTCCCGGCCCGCGGTGAACGTGAGCTCACTCTCCACTTCAGCCCAGGGATACGAGTCGTACCCGGCCGTTTCAAGTCGGGGCGCCTCGGCTTCCGCAACGACCCAATACGGTGCAGCATCCCCAATGTCACCGAGGAATAGGACCATGGGCAAGGTAGAGCGAAGGGCGAATTGCCACGCGCGCGCGGCCGTCTTGAATTTGTGAATCGTCTCCATGCCCGTCAGTTCGAGGAGCTTGGGCAAGGATACTAAGGGCGCACCGCTTCAGGTGTGTAAGTGAGCGCACCCCCTAAGCTGGAAACTAAGACCTTGCAGGGGCCTGCTCTTCACTTCAATGGTGCCGATAGGCAGACTACGAGAACCATGAGCAACAGCACGAAGAAGAAGCGGGTTCGCCGCACTCCGGAGCAGATGATCGCCGACCTCCAGAAGCAGATTGCTGAGGTCAAGCAGAAGGCGGCGGCTAGAGAGGCAAAGAAGGCTCCTGAAGGCAAGACATTCCTTCAGGCTGTCAAGGCGCTCGACAAGGCAGCCGAAGCAGCAAAG
>JAUIEE010000420.1 GCA_030428965.1 bacterium
TCGTACTTCTCGACGGCCTTCATCAGACCGGTGTTGCCCTCTTGTATGAGGTCGAGGAAGGACAGTCCGCGGTTGCGGTACTTCTTGGCGATCGAGACCACCAGGCGCAGGTTCCCGCTCGAGAGCTGGCGCTTGGCTTCCTCGTACTCCTCGAAGTGCAGCTTGATCTGGTCCAGCCGGCGCTTGAGACGGGGCGCCGGCTCGAGGGCCATGAGCTCCAGCTCCAAGAGGCGTTCCTTGAGCTCCTTGGCCGCCGTGGTGTTGGACTTGGCCCCCTTCATCTGGGCCAGCTTGCGCTCGATGGCGCGCATCTCGCGGAAGTGCTCCTCGAGCATCTGGATGTAGGGGCGCACCTTCTTGACCTGCAGGTGACACTCCTCGATCAGGATGACCAGCTTGCGCCGCAGGACCTGCACCTGGCGCAGGTGCTCGGAAACCTGGGCGTCGCTCAGCTTGGCATCCAGCAGCTTGGCGTACTCGGTCCGCAGGCGTTCCACCAAGGAGCGAATCGTCTCGATGTTCACGGGCAGGCGCATGGCCAGGAACTGCTTGCCCAGGGTCTCGACGATCTTCGGGTCGTCATCCGGCTTGGGGTTGGGGTTGACCTTGAGGGTACGGTCGAAGGCCAGTTCCCCACGTTGAACCGCTTCGAGCGTCTTGATGGCCGCCGTCATGGTCAGTCCCGAGCCCATGGACTTCTTGCGGAAGCGCTTGCGTGTGATCTCGATCGACTTGGCCAGGAAGATCTCTTCCGGCCGGGTCAAGAGAGGAATCTCCCCCATCTGGGTCAGGTACATGCGCACCGGGTCATCGATGCGTTCGGGGGAAACCACGCGATCCAGCACGTTGGTCGCGGGCTCGGTCTTTCCCGTGGGCGCCTTGGCCACCGCGGGGGTTGCGGCGGCCGGGGTGATCGGAGTTTCCTCCGAATCCGAGTCGTCCACGACCTCGACCCCCTGGTCCTCGAGCACCATGAAGATCTGGTCCATCCGATCAGGCGGGACGAACTGGTCTTCAAGCAGGTTGTTGATCTCCCCGTACGAGAGGAAGCCCTTGCGGTTTCCTTCCTCGATCAGGAGTTCGATGGTCTGTTCGATCTTGTCGGCCATGGGAAGACTCTCGTGGGACTCTAGGGGTTCTGGGCTCCGATGCCGGAGCCGGTGTTCTCATAGGACGCGGGAGAGTCCGTTTTCCCGGGAACTCTCGCTTCGCGTAGCTGGGCGTACAGGTTTTCGAGCAGCCCTTCCTCGGGAGCCCCGTCGAGCAGCCCCTTGAGGCGCCTCAACTCGGCTTCCTTGGCTCGCTTCTCCATCCAGCGCACCTGGTCGCTGGCCAGGCGCATCGGACTCTCCGCTGAGCGCGCCAGCTCTTCGAGCATCACGACCTGGTCCCGGGCGGGATGATCCCCCAGGGCCGTCATCACGAGGCCGGAATCGACGGGGGTCTCCTCGTCGCCGTTCTCGTACAGGTCGAAGATCGTGTCCACGATCCGGCGCAGGCCCTCCCCCGGGCAGTCGGCACAGGATTCGCGGTAGAGCGGAATCAAGCTGTTGTCGACGAGCAGGGCGCCGACGATGGACTGGTAGGCGCGCAGGAGCTTGGGATCGGCGCGCTCGCTGGAAGGCGCAGGTCTCTCCGCAGGCGCAGGCGAAGAAGCCACCGGCCCACGCCGCCGCTCCCCCTGCTGCCACTGCTGGCGCACGCTGGCGGGAGACACGTCCAGGAAGCGAGCCATCTCCACGATGCGGGCATCCTGTTCGACGGGGCGATCGATCCGTCGCAGCAGCTGGAAGACGGTCTCGACCCTCTCGGTCAACTGGGGGCCGCTCTGCCCGCGCAGGTCCTCGAGGGCGAAGTCGAACCAGCCCCGTGCGCTCTCCAGACGCCCCAGGAAATCCTCCCGCCCGCCCGGACGCACGAGCAGATCGCAGGGATCGGTGCCCTGGGGAAGGTGCACGACGTCGATCTCGACCCCCAGCGGCAAGAGACCACCGAGGGCCCGCAGGGTGGCCTTGCGCCCGGCCTCGTCGCCATCGAAAACGAGCGTCACCCGCCGAGCACCCGAACGGCGGATCAGCGCCGCGTGGTCCTCGGTGGTCGAGGTGCCCAGGACGGCACACGCCTGTTCGATGCCGACCTGGTGGGCGGCCATGACGTCGGTGTAGCCCTCGAACAGGATCAGGTGATGCCCACGGCGAATCGCGGCGGAGGCCTCGTGCAGCCCGTAGATCAGACGCCCCTTGTGGAAGAGAGGAGTCTCGGGGGTGTTGACGTACTTGGCCGTGGGCCGATTCGGATCCTCCGGCGCGCCCGGCAAGACGCGCCCTCCGAAGCCGGCGATACGCCCCAAGCGATCGGTGATGGGGATCAGGAGCCGCCCGTGGAAGAAGTCGTAGGATCGGCCCTGCCCCTGCTTAACGAGCCCCAGGCGCACGAGCAGGCCTTCGGGCACGTTCCGACGCCGGGCTTCGTCGAGGATGGGGTTGCCCCCCTCGGGGGCCCAGCCGAGGCGGAAGGTGCGCACGGTCTCCGGCTCGAGACCGCGCTCGTTCAAGTAGGTCCGCGCCCGGGCGCCGGCCTCGCCTTCCAGAAGGCGCCGGTAGATGCCCCAGGCCCATTCCATCGCCCCGAACGCCTCGTCCCGCTGCCGCTCCTCGCCCTGGGAAGAACGTCCGCGCAGTTTGCGCTCGGGCACCTCTTCCCCGGCCGCCTGGGCCAAAAGTCGCAGGGCGTCCAGGAAGGACAGCCCGTCGAAGCGCTCCACGAAGCTGATCACGTCGCCCCCCTCTCCACAGGCGCCGAAGCAGCGCCAGGTCCCCCGCCGGGGATCGACGGCGAAGGAGGGCGTGCGCTCCTCGTGGAAGGGACACCGGGCCCAGTACAGGGCTCCCCGCTGACGCAGATCCCCCACGCGATCGCCGACGAAGGATTCGATCGGAGAGCGGAGCTTGACGCGTTCTACGAGCTGGCGGAACTCGAGGTCTTGCAAGTTCTTTGGGGAAACCACCGCGCACGGAGACGCAGCGGTTGGCACGGGAGTGGGGACAGGCTGGGGACGATTCGGGAGGCATCCCGACTCCACGTGGGAGCAGGCATGCGTTTTGGGAAGGCCGATCCTTTCCCGAAACCACCGACCGGGCGCGGGCCGAGAGCGCTGCCGCTTGCTCTCCGAAACCTCAGGGACGCGGGTCGGAAGGGAAGGAACGGGGACTACCCTGCCGTCCGAGGTACGCGGGAACCGGGGTCGCCTGCTCTACTCACGCTAGGCCTACACGGAGCGGTCCACGCCGCATGCTCGACCCTGAACCATAGCACCCAACCCCAAGAAGACAAGCTGGCCCGTCAGAAATAGCTCCTAGGGCCGCTCAGGGCCGATTTCATGGGCCAAACGGTGCCAGGCGTCCAGCTCCAGGGCCTCGGGCCGCAGGCCCGGTTCGATCCCCAGTTCGGCCAGCACCTCCTCGGCCCTTTCGGCCCCCACGAGCGCCCCCAGGGAGCGGCGCACGGTCTTGCGCCTGGACTGGAACAGGCCGCCCACCAGTGCATCGAAGGTCTCGAGGGAGGGCCGGGACCCTTCCCGCAGGGTGAGGTGGCAGACCGCGCTCTCGACCCGGGGACGGGGCCAGAACAGGGACCTGGGGACGGGCCGCCCCAGGCGGGCCTCGTAACGGGCGGCCAGGCGGACCCCCAGGGGCCCCCAGGCCGGCTGGCCGGGCCCCGCGGTGATGCGCTCGGCCACTTCCAGCTGCACGAGGGCCGTCATCGAGCGTGGAGGATGCTCGAGGCGGGAGAGCAGGACCAGGAGCGGGCCAGCCACGCCGTAGGGCAGGTTCGACACGAGGGACCAGGGCTCGGTGCTCGGCAGTCGGTCCAGGAGCTCGGGAGCCAACCGATTCTTGCCCGCCAGGACATCGGCCCGCAGCAGCTCGACGTCGGAAAAGGGCGCGAGGAAGCGACGCGCCACGCCGAACAGGCGCTCGTCGATCTCGATCGTCAGCAAACGAACCCCGAGCTCCGCCAGGTGAACGCTCAGGAAGCCACAGCCGGTTCCGACCTCGAGCACCCACTCCCCCGGATCGACCTCGGAATCGCGCACGATGGCGCGGGCCAGGTTCGTGTCCAGGAGGAAGTTCTGCCCCAGGCTCTTCGAGGGACGATAGCCCACGCCCTCCAGGGCAGCCCGAAACTCGGCCCAGGGGGGGCGCCCCCCCTTCCTCGGCCCCGGCGAGCTGGAGCCCTCGCTCACGGCTGGGAGCGAGCTCCATCGGCCAGCCACCCGAGTCCGCGCGCCGCCCGGGGATGGGCCGCCAGGATCTCCAGCATGGGCAGGACGTAGTCGCGTCCGCTCACGGCCGACCAGCGGGCCCCCACGGCGACCAGACGCTCGCGGGCGTTGTCGTCTTCTCCCCAGTCCCCCGAACGGGACAGCAGGTAGGCCTCGGCGTCCGCGCACAT
>JAUIEE010000421.1 GCA_030428965.1 bacterium
GCTGCCCCTCATCTCGGGGGTCGTCCCCTAGGTTCAGGCCGTTCCGGATCGGCCTTCCGCGTACGGGGCGTCTTGACATGGGCTCCTGGAATCCCGATCGCATCGCCGCGTGCATGCAGAGGCTCTCCGTCCCCCAGCTGCCTCGCCAGCCGCGTCAGGCCGCGGTGGCCGTGGCCCTGCGCCTGGACCCCGAGCCCTGGGTGTTGCTCATGCGCCGGGCGCAACGCCCGGGGGATCCCTGGTCCGGGCATGTTTCCCTTCCAGGGGGGCGGCGCGAACCCGAGGACACCGACCTCCTGGCAACCGCCGTGCGGGAGACCCGTGAGGAGGTGGGCGTGGACCTGGTCACCTCGGCCGCGGCTCTCGGCGGCCTGCCTGCCCTGCAGGCTCGGGCGCGCGGCAAGCGCATGGCCATGGACGTCTTCCCGTTCGTCTTCGCCCTCACCTCCCCGGTGGCGCCGACCGGGTCGGACGAGGCCGACGAGGCCTTCTGGTTTCCCCTGGGACGGGCGGCAAGCGGCGAGCTCGACCACCCGCATGCCTACCGGGGCAGTGCGGGCCTCGTGAACATGCCCAGCTGGCGCTTCGAGGAGCGCGTGGTGTGGGGCATGACCCACCGCATCCTGAGCACGTTGCTCGAGGCCGTGCTCGACTAGTCGAGCTCTTCGGCGACGACGTTCCGGGCCGCGGACCGAATCGCCTCGGCCAGGGGCAGGTGGTACTGGGTGAAGCTGTGGGCGACGTAGTCCGTCCTGGTCTCGCCCGTTGCCGAGAGGAACTCCGCGTTGGGGGAGAACTGGCGCTCCTGTTCGGAAGGGCCGTCACTGCGCAGGCCGGCCAGGCGCTCGGCCAGCGCGGCGAGCATCTCGTCCTGCTTCTCGCGCACCACGACGGTGGTGGCGTTGGGCAACGAGACCGATCCGGGAAAGCGGTTGGCTTCCTGGGACAGGACGAAGTCGTGCAAGAAGTCGGCCACGGCGGCAGGGTCGCCCCCGGCGTAGGCCCAGAGCAGGATGGCGTGGGCCCGGGGCTTGTCGAGGTGGGGGCCCGATTCGCGCTCCGTGGGCGGAGCGCCGCCGACGAAGTCGTAGATCTCGAGGTAGGTCGGGTAGGGCAGGTGCGGAGCCAGGGCGGCCCGGACGATCTCGTCGATCAGGCTCTTGTAGCGCGCAAGGTAGACGCAGTCCTGTTGAAAACGCTCGAGGATGGGGCGCGCCGCTTCACTCTCGCGGATGATGTCTCCGGACGAGAGCTCGACGCCGTGGAACTCCTGGGCGTAGAGCATGTGGGTCAAGATCGAGAGGAAGGGCAGGTCGCCAACCTCCGCCAGGTGCTGGCTCTCCTTGAAGTTCGAGACGAAGCCCTTGTCGTCCGTGAAGAGCGCGTGGGCGGGGCGGACCAGGGCCACGCGGTCCTTGCTGTACGGCACCTCGAAGTAGAAGCCGTTCCAGCGCGAATCGAGCAGGGCCAGCACGCGGTCCATGGGGGCCCGGCTGCCGTCCTCCGCTTGCCGCCGTTGCAAGAGACGCGAGTGGATGCGGTGCGTGAGCTCTGGGATCGCGAACAGGGGCACGTCGGGTAGGGAGCCCTGCAGGTAGACCCGGATGGCCTCCCAGGCCGGAAGCTCGGTGTCCCTTTCGGGGCCGTCCTTGGGGCCGCGACCTTCGAAGCGGAAGTCCTTCTTGCTGCGAACGCGGTACTGGGAGCCGACGACCTCGCACAGTCCGAACAGGTACTGATTGGGGACGTAGTCCGGAAAGCCCGGC
Organism: bacterium; assembly: GCA_030428965.1. GTDB lineage: Bacteria > Planctomycetota > UBA1135 > UBA1135 > JAUIEE01. The sequence goes on from JAUIEE010000421.1 coordinate 1,767, forward strand.
AAGCTGTCGGGGCCTTCTCCCAGGTTGATGAAGCCGTTCTCGTTGTCGGGCACGGGGCGGTCCGACCCGTACTCCAGGCCGAGCACGAGCTCGAGCTCTTCGCTCCAGGGGAAGGTGGTCAGGAGCTCCTTGGTGAGCTCGGAGTTCTTCTTGGCGGCCTTGGCACTGGCGTGGGACCCCTCGGTCAGCTCAGCGACGAGCTGGAGCCAGGGATGGTCGGCCAGGGGTTGGGCGGGTCGGTCCCCTTGGGCTTCGCGCCAGGGACTCGAGGCGAGGGTCCTCGTCACCTCCTTCTCGATCTTCTTCAGCAGTGCTTCGTACTTCTTCTCCTTCGTGCCGTACTGCTCGAGCAGAGCGACCATCTGTTCGTCCACCGAAGGCGTGCTCTCCTGGGGGAGAGGTCGAGGGGCGGACAAGAGGAGTGCGAAGGCGGGAAGCCAGGTGGGGGCGAGGTCGAACATGGCGTTTCTCTCTCCGGAAGAAAGCGATGATGCGAGGGTGAACCTGGGAATAGCCTAACCCCGGGGGCGACCAAGTCGCGCGCGTTCTCGGGGACCGACCAGGAACGTAACCCCCCTGGCGGCCTGGGAGTCTGGTGTTAGCCTTGAATCCAGGCCCGTGCCCTTCCAGGGCTCGCCGGGATCGATCGTCAACAGCCAGTCCAGGGGAGGTCACGTTGGGTTTTCTTCAGCACGCTTGCATCGGATCGGTCGTCCTTCTTGTCGCCTCGGTTCCGTGCTTGGCCCAGAACGGCGCCCAGCGCGGCGGTCTGGGGCCTGGCCTGACCGTGACCGGATCGGTGGCTTTCCGTCAGCTGGACGGTTCTTCCCAGGACCTCGATGGGGCCGCGACGGAAGGCTCGTGATCGAGCGTTTACGAGTCGTCGGCCAAGGCTTGCTCGTGGTGGACGTGGGATCGGTGCTGATCGAGGTCGAGCTCGTCGCCGAGCTTGCCGGAGGTGGGACCCTTCGTGGCTTGGAATCCGGTGATCCCGTGGGGCGGTGAGTTGGCCGGTCGGCCTTGGCAGCCGGCTATTTTCAGTTCCTTTGTGCGGGACGCTTGTGGCTTCGGTAAGACTCGAACTTCCAGCGTGACTCTTGCGCGCCCCGGGCTCTAACACAGGGGGAAGGAGAGACCGGGCTTGGCCGGGGAGCCACCCTTCGTTGCCGACGCCCGTGGGGCGTCGAGACCTTGGGGGAAGCCCGGCCAAGAGCTCGCTGCGGTCTCTCTGTCCACGTCGATGGCCAGCTGCCCAGGACGACCGCCAGGGAGACCGATCGCGACCCTCGTACTCACCTTGGTGATGGCGGGTGCGTGGAGCGCGTGCGACCACGTCGAGGGAGGAGAGACGAGGAGCCCCGGCGACGAACGCCCGTCCTTCGAGCGCCTGCGGGCCCTCGGCTATGCGGCCGTCGCGGAGGACGAGGAAGCGAACGTGGGCGTCGTGCTGCACGAGCGCTCGCGGGCGGCCCAGGGGTGGAACGTCTACACCTCGGGGCATGCTCCGGAGGTGGTGGCGATGGACATGGACGGCCAGGTCCTGCACACCTGGGGTGCTACCTGGGAACAGGCCTTTCCCTACGTTCCAAGGCCCCACGGGGACGGCGCGGACTTCTATCGCCGCGTGCACCTCTTGCCCGGTGGCCACGTGCTGGTCCTCTTCGAGGGGCAGGGACTGGTCCGTTTGGATTCGGACTCGAACATCTTGTGGGGTCTTCCCAACGGCGCCCACCAGGACGTGCATCCGAACGGCGACATCTATGTCCTGACCCGGGAAGCGCGGCACACCGCCGAGGACGCCATCCTGGAGGACTTCGTGGTCGTCCTGGGACAGGACGGACGGGAGAAGGGCCGCGTTTCGCTGCTCGAGTGCCTGCGCAATTCCCGCTATCGGAGCTTCTGGGACGAGCAACGGGAGCAGGGGTTTCCGCGGGCGCTGGTTCCGGGCAGCGGGGGGGATCTCTTGCATGCCAACGCCCTCACGGTGCTGACGGAGAGTTCCGCCGGGGGAGGGCCCGGGCGAGCGGGCCATGTGTTGACCTCCTTCCGCCGTTTGAGCGCGCTGGCCACCGTGGACCTGCAACAGGTCGAGGTGAGCTGGCTGCACGCAGGGGACTACCGTGGCCAGCACGATCCCCAGCCGATCGGGGAGGACGCCCTGCTCGTGTTCGACAACTTCGGGGACGGTGGGCGTTCACGCGTGGTCGAATACGATTGGTCCACGATGGAGCCGGTCTGGGAGTACCGCGGCACCTCCTCCAGGCCCTTCTTCTCCCGTCACTGCGGCAGCGCCCAGCGTTTGCCCAACGGCAACACCCTCATCACCGAGTCCTCCCGGGGCCAGGCCTTCGAGATCCTTCCCGACGGGACCCGCGTCTGGGAGTACCACAATCCCGACGAGGTCCCCGCGAATCCGGGCGTGCGCGCACGTCTGTTCGGGATGACCCGCGTCTTCGAGCCACCGCCCGGCGCTCGGCGCTAGACGCCGAAAGTGAGCAGGGGGGGCCAGACGGCCACAGCCGCGCCGACGACGACGGCCAGACCTGCGAACACGAGGGCGTTCTTCCAACGCCCCCGCCGGGGGTCGTACTCGCGCACTTCGATGCGTTGCAGCTCGTCGGGTGCGTGGGTCTTCAGCTGGCCCTTGGAGTCGAGAGCTTCGAGCACGGGTCCGTCC
>JAUIEE010000422.1 GCA_030428965.1 bacterium
CCAGAAGCCGATCACCGACAGCGAGTGGCTCCAGATCGGCTTGCGCAGGATCAGGGGCACGAAGAAGTACATCAGGCCCCAGCCCATGGGGGTCACGTAGAGCCCGACGAGGTCGTGGATGAACAGGCCCGTCACGGCGGCGCCGGCCGCTCCCGGAAGCACCCACTCGGGGACGATGTTGCCCATCAGGTAGGTCAGCGCAAGCCACACCAGGCCGGCGGTGAAGTACCACAGGGTGACGTAGTACTGCTGATGGCGGGCCTTGAAGAGCGGCACCATGAACTGGGCGATCACGAGCACGGCTCCGACGACGATCAACAGATCGACGGGGATCCAGTTCAGCTCGAAGGTGCCGGGCCGGAAGCCGGTCGGGGTCTCCCCCCATTCGATGGCCTGGGCCTTGCCGAAGAGGAAGCCCGTGAGCGTTGCGACGAGGATGGCCTGCCAGGTCCAGAAGATGAGAAGGCCCACCTTGGAGGACCAGACCTTGAAGCCCGTCAGGCGCGGCACGACGTAGTACATCATCGCCGTGAAGCCGTTGACCAGCCAGCCGTAGGCCGCGAAGTTGGTGTGGATCAGGCGAAAGTGTCCGGGGGAGGCCAGCTCGGAGTTGGCGTGCGGAAAGTATCCCAGGAACTGCAGGGAGTACTCGAAGCCGGCCAGCATGCTGATCAGGAGACACACGGCGGCGGCAACCAGGTGCCACTTCACCATTCGGTAGTCGACGAGGGAGGTTGAGGACATGCTCACTCTTTTTCTTTGAGACTCTGAATGAAGTGGACGATGCACCAGATGTCTTCGGGATCGATCGAGCCGCCGTAGGCGGGCATCGGGGTGCCGTTGATCCCCGTGACGATGGATCGGTAGAGGTCCGCGGACTCCGATCCGGCTCGGAAGACACCTGTGGTCAGGTCGCGGGGCACGATCGGATAGCCCCAGTCGTCGAGGAAGTCCGCGGCCGCGGGGCCGTCTCCGCGGCCCCCCTCGCCGTGGCAGCTCGAACAGCTGCCGCCTGAGCTCGAGGCGAAGATCTCCTTACCGCGGGCGACGGTTTCCTCGGTCATCGGAGGCTCCGGGGTCGCGGGGTAGACCGGTCGCGCGGCCTGGGGGCTCCAGCGTCCGAGGATGATGTCCGCCGTCTCTTCGAGGTCCGGCAACTCCTCCTCGTCCCAGGCAAACTGCAGGGCCAGCTGCTCGAAGGACCCCCGGATGGCCAGGTAGCGCACGTACTCCACCAGGTCCCAGCGGGTCTCCTCGCTCAGCAGCCGGAAGTCGGGCATCGAGGCTCCGGAGAGACCGCGCGTGATCGTCTGGAAGATGTCCTTGCGGGTGGGGGCCGTGCCGGTGTCCGTGCTGGTGAACTTGAAGATGCCGGAGCGGAAGTTCCTCGGGCGTGGCTCCAGGTGCCTGGCCGCGGGGCCCCCCCCGTCGCCCTCGATGCCGTGGCAACCGCTGCAGAAGGCCACGTAGGCCCGCTGTCCCGGCTCGAGCCGTTCACGTTCGATGAGGCCGCTCGCCGCGAGCCTCTCGCCGTCGAATCCGAACCATGCCTCCGAAGCCTCCTGGAGCGGCGTGAGGAGGTCGACCTCGTAGTCCTCCTGGAAGTAGCCGGCTTCCTCGCGGAAGGGGATGTCGATCTCGGACGCGAGGCGTCCGGTGTCCTCGACCGTGGAAGGGGTGGGCTGGGCCGGATCCCTGAGGAAGGGGCTGACGAAGACGATCAGCCCGAGGATCCAGAAGAGCAGGGAGAAGAGCGAGCTTCCCCGCTGGGAGAAGCCTGCAACCGTGTCAGGAGGGTAGTTGGGGCCGTGAAGCAGCATAGCGGGTAGTAGACCCGGGGGACGTACGCCGGGATCTACGCTGCCCTGCGTAGGTCGGGTGGTTCTTGTGCGTAGGCGTGGCGGGCGTTGAGAGAACCCCGTGGCCTTGTCCAGCTCGAAGGCCGGTCGTCCCGCCGTGTGCGAGGTGCTTCTCGAGGAAGCGTTGCCGCGCGGTCGACGAAGGGGGATCCGGCGTCCGGCCCGGAGCCGGTCGTGAGTTTTCCTCGCATCGGCGTGCCAGCGAGTCTTCCGCCCTGCGGGCCAAGCGGTCGCGTTCGCTTCGTCGTTGCCCGTACCCTCACCTCGGCCGAAGGTGGCCCCCGGCGATCATCGCCTTGGAGCGCTCGATCGCGTTCGCTCCGCGTCGAGGCCAGAACCTAGGTCGAGACGAGCCCTTCTCGGATGGCGAGCCGGGCCAGTTCGGCCGCGGAGTGGCAGTCGAGCTTGCGCTGGAGGTTCTCGCGGTGCTTCTTGGCCGTGCCCAGGCTCAGACCGAGGTCGCGGGCGACCTCCTTGTTGCTGTGCCCGATCGCGAGCAGCTGAAAGACCTCCCGCTCGCGCGGGGTGAGGCTGGCGAGCTTGCTGGCCGGAGCCGGTTCCCCAGCGGAGGATCCCCGCACCTGGGACACGATCCCGGAGGTGACCTTGGGCGAGACGTAGGCCTCGCCCCGGTGGGCGGAGCGCAGGGCGAGCACGAGCTCCGACTCTTCGGAATCCTTGGACAGGTAGCCCTGGGCCCCGGCCTTGAGGGCCTGCTCCACGAAGGTCTGGCCCTCGTGGTTGGTCAGCATCACGACGCGGGTCTTGGGGGCGCGGGCCGGGATCCGACCGATTGCGTCGAGACCGGACAGCCCGGGCATCGAGATGTCCAGGAGAGCGATGTCCGGCCTGAGGGAAGCGATCTCCTCGACCGCCTCGCGGGGGTCGGAGTGGTCGCCGACCACCTCGAACCCCTCCTGTCGATCCAGGAGGGAGCGCATCGCGGCCCGGATCATGGTCTGGTCGTCGACGAGGTAGACGCGAATGTTCGACATCCCCTTACTGTAGCCTCCTCGCAAGCGAACCCACGGGCGAACTGCCAAAGGCAAGGGCCCTTCGGATTGGTTGTCGTCCATCTGCGCACAAGTGCGCAGATTCGAGCCGCGGTGGGGTCCTGAAGACCTTGCGGCTGTGCCTCGGGGCACACCGGGACTACTGACACCTGGGTAGTCGGACCTCGAATCGGGCCCCTCCCTCGGGGCGGTTCGAAGCCTGGATCGTACCCCCGTGGGCTTCGACGATCTTGCGCACGAGGGCCAGGCCGATGCCCGTGCCCTGCTCCTTGTCGCTGACGAAGGGCTTGAACAGCGTCGAGAGCAGATCGGGGGCGATCCCCGGGCCGGAATCCTCGACGGCGATCCGCAGCTCCTCCCCACGGTCCTCGGCGGTGATGCGGATCGATCCCTTGCCGTGCAGAGCCTCGGTGGCATTGACGATCAGGTTCGTGAGGAGCTCCTCGAGCAAGGAGACGTCGGCCTGGATGGGGGCCAGGTCCGGAGCACAGCGCCATTCGAGGCTGATCTCGAGCTCCCGGAGGCGGGCTCGGTTCGCGAGGGCCACGGTTTCCAGGAGTTCCTTCGGGGAGACCCAGGACAGCTGGAGGTCCAGAGGTCGAGCGAACGAGAGGGTGCGTCGCATCAGACGCTCGAGCTTCTGCATGCGCTCGACCAGCTCGGCCAGGATCTCCTGCTCGTCGGCGCCGAGCTGGTGGGCCACGGCCCGGAGGGCCGCGTTGACGGCGGTGATCGGATTCTTGATCTCGTGGGCCAGCAGGGAGGCGGACTCTCCGATCTGCGCGAAGGCCTTCGAGAGGGCGAGTTCCCGTCGTTGGGCGATCTTGATGTCGGTGATGTCACGGCCCTCGGGCAGCAGAAGGACGATGTCTCCGGCGTCGTTTCGGAAGGGCTTCACGGAGAAGTCGACGCTCACCAAGGCGCCGTCGCGCCGCATGTGCGTGGTCTCGTAGCGCACGAAGGTGCCGCTGGCCGCCTCGTCGATGGCGGCCCGCAGGCGCTCTCGCTCTCGATCCGACCACCAGGGCGTTTCCCAGAAGGGCTTGCCCAGGACGTCCTCGCGCTCGGATCCGACCAGCTCCAGGGCGGTCGCATTCACCTCGAGCAAGGTCCCGTCCGGTCGCAGGAGTCCGATGAACTCGTAGGCTTGCTCGAAGATGGCGTGGAAGCGTTGCTCGCTCTCTCGCAGGGCCAGCTCGGCTCGCTTGCGCTCCGAGATGTCCCGGAAGCTCCCACAGAAGAGGGGGCGTTCTTCTCCCTGCACCTCGATGCGCGAGACCGAGAGCTCCACGGTGATCTCGTGTCCTTCTCGGTGTCGGACCGGGAACTCCCGAGTTCGTCCGAGGATGTTCGTGTGCCCCGTTCGCCGGTAGCGCTCGAGGTAGCCGTCGTGCTCGCTCCGGTAGGGCTCGGGCAGGAGCAGGCTGAGGTTCCGGCCCACGAGCTCCCGCGGTGCGTAGCCGAAGGCGCTCTGGCAGGAGCGGTTGGCGTCCTGGATGATCCCCTGCTCATCGATCGTGATGACCGGGTCGAGCATGCCCTCGAGCACCGAGGCAAAGTGCGATCGGCTC
>JAUIEE010000423.1 GCA_030428965.1 bacterium
GCGTTCGATCCGGGCCAGGATCTCGTCGGCGACTGCGGCCTGGGCTTGGGGTTTGAGGACGATGATCATGGGGAGGGAGGTGGGTCGGGAGAGGAAGGCAAAAAAAAAAGGGCCCGCCGAGTGGCGGGCCCTTGGAATTCGAGGTCGAGGTCGAGCCTCAACGGCAATCCGGGTCCGCCTAGGGCGTGCGCCACCACCAAGCGGACCAGCTCATACGAAGCTCCAGGGACGCGCAGGGCGTCTCTTGCAGGCCGAGCTTCCGAGAGGATTGCTTCACGGTTTTCAAGCTAGGTGGCCTTCCCGGATCGGTCAAGACCCTATTTTTGAGCTTCCGTGCCCGAGCCGGGACCGTAGTCCCGAATGATCTCTTCGCGGTAGCTCTCCTCGCTCCCGAACTTCGCCAGGAAGACGAAGGTCTCGGTCTGGTTCTCGGAGACGGCCAGGTTCTGGGGAATCTGACCGTCGCTGTTGGTCACGGTCCAGTCCGCTCCGTAGGCGCAGAGCTTGCGAACGACGTCCAGGTTGCCGTGGTAAGCGGCAAAGTGGAGCGGGGTCCAGCCTTGTCCCTCGACCTGCACGTTGACGTCCGCTCCGTTCTCGAGCAGCACGGCCGCCGAGCGCGAGTCGTTGGCGTTGGCCGCCATGTGCAGCGGGGTGCGGTTCTTGTTATCGGTCGAGTCGGTGACGAGCCCCTTCCCGAGGAACAGCTCGAGCAGCTCCGGCTGCCCGTTGCTCGCGGCGAAGTGCAGCATGCCGTTGCCGAACTTGTCGACCGCGTGGATGTCGGCTCCCTTCTCGATCAAGAAGTCCACCATCTCGCGGTGGCCTTCCTGGGTGGCGAGGTGCAGGGGGCTGATCTGCTTGCGGCGCGTCTGGTTGACGTCGGCCCCGTAGTCCACCAGGTGCTGCGCGATGGAGGTGTAGCCGGACTGGGCGGCGATGGTGAGGGCCGTGTTGCCGTCCTTCTCGAAGGCGTTGGGGTCCGCCCCGGCCTCGAGCAGGACCAGGACGATCGGGCGGTTGCCCTTGATGACGGCCGTTGCGAGGGGGGCGCGGCCGTCGAAGCGGGAGGCGCCGAGTCCCGCCCCGTGATCGAGCAGGACCTGGACCGCGTCCAGGCGGCCGGCCTCGATGGCGTAGAAGAGCGGCGTGCGCGAGCGGGAGTCGGTCGCCTTGACCTCGGCACCGTAGGCCAGGAGCAGCTGCATGATGTCGAGCTGGCCGAAGGAGGCGGCCGCGTGCAGGGCGGTGCCGCCCATCGACGATTCCTCGCTGTTCACGTCCGCCTCGTGCTTGAGGAGGAGGTCGACCATCTCGGTGTAGCCGCGCCCGACCGCCAGGTGGATCGGGGTCTTGCCCGAGCCGTGGCGACCGTTGACGTTGGCCCCCCGCTCGAGCAGCGCCTGGACGACGGTGACGTTGTTGTTGTCCACGGCCAGGTGCAGCGGGCTCCAGCCTTCGTCGGTCTGGGCGTCCCAGTAGGCTCCCTGCTCCAGGAGGTAGAGGGCGATCTGGTCGTAGCCGAGCTTGGTCGCACGGTGGAGGGGCGTGTAGCCCGGGCCCACGACCATACCGGGGTCCCAACCTGCCTCGACCAGGGTCTTCACCCCGGCGAAGTCGTTGTTCTCCACGGCCCAGAACAGGCTGCCGGGGCGGTCGTGGCGGATCGTCAGCGGCGCGGGGACCGGCTCGCCCTTGCTGTCGTAGACTTCCAGCTTGGGCGGGCCGACGGGGCTGGCGAAGGTGGGCGCGATGGCCTCGTTGAGCTCGATCGCGGGGACTCGTTCCGCGGCCGGGGCAGGCGGCGTCGTGGTCGTGGTCTTGGTCGTCTCGACTGCGGGGGACGGGGCGGAAGCTGGCTGGGGAGTCGAAGCTTCTCCGCAGGAGATCAGGGAAAGGGCCAAGGTCGAGGCCACGAGGCAGAGGGATTTGAGCTGGCGCATCGGGGTGGTCAAGGAGGCTTCCCTGGAGGTTGAGGACTTCCGCGCGTTCGCGGACCGTCGGTCCTTCGAGGACTCTTTCCGACCCGGCATTGTGTCGGGGGGGATTCAGGTCCGTCAAGGACAGCCCGGGCTCCCCAAGCATGCCCCGGATCCGTCACGGAGGGGAGGTTCGTCGCTGCCTCCGGGGCAGGTTGACAGTACTTGAACCCCACGGGCTCGGGCGCGGCCAAAACGGCCTATCCCGATCTGTAACGCATGAGCAAGATCGGATAGCCTGCAGCGACCCTAACCAGCGAGTGAGCATGGCCGGCGAGTCCCTGAGCGTCGTCATCCCCGTCTACAACAGCGAAGCCATTCTGCCCAGTCTCGTCGAGCGGCTGGAACCCGTCCTGCGCGGGTTGACGCAGGACTTCGAGCTGTTGCTCATCGACGACTCGAGCCGGGATGGGAGCTGGAAGGTGATCCAGGAGCTCGCCCGGGAGCACCCCTGGATTCGGGGCGTGCACATGATGCGCAACTTCGGGCAGCACAACGCCCTCTTGTGCGCCATCCGCCGGGCCCGCAAGGAGATCATCGTCACCGTCGACGACGACCTGCAGCACCCCCCCGAGGAGATCCCCAAGCTGCTCGAGAAGCTCGACGAGGGCTTCGACGTGGTCTACGGAACGCCGGCCAAGGAGCAGCACGGCTTCTTCCGGGACCTGGCTTCCCAGGTCACCAAGCTGGCCCTCCAGAGCACGATGGGGGCCGACACGGCGCGCAAGGTCAGCGCCTTCCGCGCCTTTCGCGTCCACCTGCGCGAGGCCTTCACCGAGTACCGCAGCCAGTTCGTCTCCATCGACGTCCTCCTGACCTGGGGCACGACGCGCTTCACGGCCATCTCCGTGCGCCACGATCCGCGTACGGTGGGCGTCTCGAACTACACCTTCCGCAAGCTGGTCACCCACGCCCTGAACATGCTGACGGGCTTCAGCGTCTTTCCGCTGCAGCTGGCCAGCGTGACCGGGTTCGTGTTCGTGCTGTTCGGGGTCGGAATCCTGACCTACGTGGTCGGCCGCTACGTCTTCTTCCTCGGGGAGGGGGAGAACGTGCCCGGCTTTCCGTTCCTCGCCTCGGTCATCGCCATCTTCTCCGGCGCGCAGCTGTTTGCCCTGGGGATCATCGGTGAGTACCTGGCCCGCATGCACTTTCGCATGATGGAGCGGCCGCCGTTCGCCGTGCACTCGACCACCGACGCGGGTGAGCTTGAATGACGCAGCCGTCGGGCCTTGGTGAGCTCCTCGACTGGGACTCGAAATTCTTCGGGCTGCGCATCGGACGCCTGAATGCTGAAGAGCTGACCCCGGAAGCGTGGGCCGAGGCCGTGGACTGGATGGATCGCGAGTCGCTGGACTGCCTCTACTTCCTGGCCGACCCCAACGCTGCTTCGAGCGCGGATCTTGCCCATGAGGTGGGTTTGCGCTTCGTCGACATTCGCGTCACCTTCGAGCGTCGCCTGCCCGGCGAGGCCGTCGCCATGCCCGCCGGAATCCGCTGCTTTACTCCGGCGGACGTCGAGCCCCTGGCCGAGATCGCCGCCGTGAGCCATCGGGACTCGCGCTTCTACTTCGATCCGCGCTTCGACCGCGGGCGCTGCGACGATCTCTACCGCACCTGGGTCGAGAACAGCTGCGCCGGCTACGCCGACGAGGTTCTGGTGGCGGAGGTCGACGGCCGCCCCGTGGGCTACCTGACCTGCCATGCCAACGACGATGGCTCGGGGCAGATCGGACTGGTCGCCGTGGGGGAGTCGGCCCAGGGGCGTGGACTCGGCCAGGCCCTGGTCCAGGGGCACCTCAGCTGGTGCCAACAAAAAGGCAAAGAACGCGCCGTGGTCGTTACCCAGGGTCGTAACGTTCCGGCAATGCGCCTGTATGAGAAGTCCGGATACCGCACTCGATCGGTGCGCCTCTGGTATCACTACTGGCGAACCTAGCACCCCGGGGGAACCCAAGTGACTCGACCGCGTATTCCCTTCAACAAGGCCACGCTCACCGGAAGCGAGCTGAACTACATCACCGAGGCCGTCGAAGCCGGACATCTTTCCGGCGACGGTTCGTTCACGAAGCGCTGCTCGCAGCTTCTGCAGGAGGAGACCGGCGCGCGCAAGGTGCTCCTGACGACCTCCTGCACCCATGCGCTCGAGATGTGCGCCCTCTTGCTGGGCCTGGAGCCGGGGGACGAGGTCATCGTGCCGTCCTTCGCCTTCGTCACCACGGCCAATGCCTTCGTGTTGCGTGGGGCGAAGCCGGTCTTCGTCGACGTGCGACCCGATACCTTCAACCTGGACGAGACCAAGATCCGCGAGCGGGCGGCGCGCAAGCCGCTCGCGCCGGACGCCAAGGTGGTGGTCGAGCTCGCCGGCATCTTCGCCAGCAACGACAACATGGCGCTGGGCGCGCTCGAGGCGCTGCGCCTGCAGGGCCTGCTCGACCAGGTCACCCTC
>JAUIEE010000424.1 GCA_030428965.1 bacterium
AACAGAGCCGTCTTGAAGTCGTCGAAGCCCATCTCCTGCAGCTTCACGGGAGTCAGATCCGCCCCGGGGGTCTCCTGCCAGAGCCGGTTGTTCTGCCCGTCGTCGTAGTGGGAGCTGTCGCGCTCGTAGAAGAGGCTCAGAAGGCCCCCCAGCCGCGTGCCGTTGTCGAGATCCAGCTTGCCGCCCGTGGTCCCGGAGAACTTCCAGTCGAGCGGCGCGTCCTCCTCGCGCACCCCGACCGCGCCGGTCCAGTTCTGGCCCGTCTCCTGGATGTCCCGGTCCCCGTCGTCGCTTCCGAAGAGGTCCAGCCCACCGCCCCGGTAGCCGAGGAAGTCCCGCTCCCCGAAGGCCTGGGTGTTCATGCTCACCTGCCCCTTGAAGTCGAACACGGTGCTCTCGGGAATGCGCTTGAGCCGGATGTCCACGGCTCCCCCCGAGGCGTCCCCCTGCTGGTCGGGGGTGAAGGTCTTGCTGACCTGGATGCTCTCGATCACGGGCGAGGGGAACTGGTCGAGCTCCACCGCCCGGGTCTTCTCGTCGGCCGAGGGCAGGCGCACGCGGTTGAGCTGGGAGCTCACGTAGCGGTCGGGCAGGCCGCGAATGACGGCGAACTTGTCGTTCTGGACGGTGGCGCCCGCCACCAGCCGCAGGGCGCTGGCCGCGTCGCTGGCCCCGGCGCGGCTCATCAGGTCGGCGCTGATCGAGTCCAGGAGCGAGGGGCTGTCGAAGCGCAGGTCCAGGAGGGCCGCCTCGGAGCCGGCGGCCAGCTCGAGGGCGTCCTGGACGATGAACTCGTCCATCTCCTCGAAGTCCCCCGCCAGGGAACCGTTGAGCTCGGTCACCCGGCCGGCGCTCACGACCACGTTGCCCGCCACGTCGCGCACGTAGCCGTCCTTCGAGAAGACCACGGTGTACGTGCCCGGCGCCACTTCACTGAAGAAGTAGTTCCCTTGGTCGGTCGTCGTGGTGCGTTGGTTGGTCTCGACAATCATGACCTGCGCCAGGGGCAGCGGCGCATCGAAGTCGCGGTCGAAGACCAGTCCGCGCAGGGATCCGACTTGCTCCTGGCCCGAGGCCAAGGACGTCAACAAGAGGACCCCCAGAAAGAGCCGTGGTAAAGGTCTCCTCAAAGCCTTCAAGATCGTGAGCCCAGCCCGGGTCGTGGAGAGGTGGAGAATGCGTCGAGTGAGCGGTCGCCCGTTCCGTCCGGAAGGGACTCACGTGGGTGAAGGGCGGAACGATAGGTGGGCTCTGTTACCCGTCCATGAATGAAAGATCAGGTTCCCGTGAACGCCGATGTCTCGACATCGGGACCGGCTGTTTAAAGGGAGGGCGGTTCCCGATCGCCCGTCAGGGAGCTTCCAGCCCTGATTCAATCTTTATAAAGGCCCCTTATGCGGCCTCGGCGGCACCGCGGTGTGCGAAGGCGGGGTTGGGCTCAATCTGGCTTTCTGGAGTCTCCGATAGCCTCGGACATGACTCTCGATCGCCACCTTGCTCTGCTCCTCGTTCTGGCCCTGATCCCCAGCTGCACGAGCCCCGCGGGGGCAGGCTGGAAGCACTATCACCGCGGCGACCCTACGGCAGCCCTGGAAGCCTGGCGGCCCGGCGCCGAAGCCGGCAACGCCGAGGCCCAGTTCCTCGTCGGTCTGCTCCATGACGAGGGCCAGGGCACACCCCAGGACGCCTACGAGGCCGCCCGCTGGTATCGCCTGGCGGCCGAGCAGGGACACGCCCCCGCGCAGACCAACCTGGGCTTGCTCTACCACGCGGGCCGCGGGGTCCCCCAATCCCTCGAACAGGCCGCGCACTGGATCACGAAGGCCGCCGACCAGGGCTTTGCCCCGGCGGAGAACAACCTGGGGGTCCTGCACCTCTTCGGCGAGGCGGTGGAAAAGGACCCGACCCAGGCACGCGAGTGGATCCAGTCCGCCGCCAAGCGCGGCAACCCCGAGAGCCAGCACATCCTGGCCTCCATGTACGACGAGGGCATCGGAGGTCCGCGCAACCTCAAGGCCGCCGCCCACTGGAACCACGCCGCCGCCGACCAGGGCCTGGCCCAGGCCCAGTTCGCGCTCGGTCGCCTGTACTACCTGGGGCTGGGCATGCCTCGCAGCACGCGCCAGGCCAAGCTCTGGCTGCAGCGAGCCGCCGAGCAGGGAATCCCCCAGGCGCAGTTCACCTTCGGCTGGATGGCAGCCCAGGGCGAGGCCGGGACCCGGGACGACCAGCTCGCCATGCAGTGGTACACCCGCGCCGCCGAGCAGGGCCTGGCCGTGGCCCAGTCCGAGCTCGGACGCATGTACCTGGAGGGTCAGGGCGTGGAGCAGGACGACCGCACCGGAGCCGAGTGGCTCGAGAAGGCGGCCAGCCAGGGTCTGGCCCAGGCCCAGTACAACCTCGGCCTGCTCTACCTGCGGGGCCAGGGCGTAGACCGCGACCACATGACCGCGGGCATGTGGCTACGCTTCGCGGCGGATCAAGGCCTGGAACAGGCCCGGGAGCGCCTGGAGCTCATGATCGAGCACGGCGACACCTCCTACCGGCGCAGCGTGGCGCAGGTTCCGCCGAGTCGCTGAGTCCATTCCGGGCGGCCGGGGTCCAGGCAAAGGCCTCGGACCCTGCCTGCAGGCCGAACCGTCCCTACCAGGGGTCGCTGAACTCTCCCTCGATCTCGCGCATCCGCTTCCAGAGCTGCTCGTCGGGCTCGATCCCGTGCAGCGCCATGGACGTGCAGGTTTCTGCCAGGTCCATCGAGTTGGGACGCGAGTTGGGGTTGTGGGCTCCCTCGTCCACGGCCCGCTTGTAGACCGCAAGGGCCAGGCCCGGGTCACCCAGCTCGACGTAGGCCTCGGCGATGGGACGCAGGAGAGCGGCGCGGAAGACGTCGTAGACCTTCTCGCGCTGCTCTTCGTAGAAGCCGAGCAGACGCGTCAGCTCGTCGTGGGCGGTGCCCTTGTCCCCTGCCGCAGCGTGCAGGCCCGCCAGGCGCGCCTTGAGGGGGATCTCCGAATCGATCGGCCAGGTCTTCTCGTCGAACATGCCCCGCGCGGCCCGGGCCAGCTCGATCACCTTGCCGTGGTCCCCCTTCTCCAGGGCAACCAAGGCCAGCTCGATGACGGTCTCGATGTGGGCCTGGGCCGGGATCTTGCCCCACGACTCCAGGATGGCCTCTTCGGCCCGGTCCCGCAGTTCGGCCTGGTCGTAGAAGCGGTCGAACAGGGCGATGCAAGACTGCAGGGCGGCGCGCACCATCTCGAAGTCGCCGGCCAGGATGGTCTCGTGAACCTGTGCGATCTGGGCGTCGAACGTCTCCCGATCGACCTGGCTGGCCTCGATCACCGCCACGGCGCTAGCCGAGGAGGGGTCCAGCCCCTCGGTTGCCTGGGCGAGTCTCTCCGCCTTGCCCAGGAGGGCGTAGGTCTGGGCGACCTTGGCGCGCACACGATCGATGCGCCAGCCCTGACCGTCCTCCTTCTGGTCCTCGATGGCGATCTGAATCGAGGGCTCGAGGTACGGCTCGAGACCTCGGGTGTGTCCGTGCTCGGCGCAGTAGTGGGCAAAGGCCGCGTAGGCCGCGCCGCGACGCCAGTTTCCGATCTCCTCGGCGAACCCCAGGGCGAGATGGGGCAGACCGAGCTCGAGCGCGGCTTCCACGATCTTTTCCTGCGCCCGCGAGCGGTCCTTGATGTGCGGGAAGGCCGGCATGGCCGTCACGCCCTGGAAAGCCAGCTGCAGCAGGTCTCGTCGGTAGGCGTCGACCGGCTCCTCTTTCACGCTCTCCAGGAGGCCGACCTCGGCCACTTCTTCGCTCGGCGACGAAACTTGGGCGGCCCCAGCTTGGGACGGGCTCCCGACGAGAAGCGCGGGAAGGAGCAGGCTAGAAAGACGGGAGGGAGCAGGGATTCGGGATTGCATGGCGCGGTCTACGGGGATTAGCGGGCGCGGACAGGTTGTTTCTCTCGAAAATTGCGCGAGCAGGATAGCAAACAACTGAGGCAGCCCCGGGGGAGCTGCCTCAGCTGTGGTTTCCAACGATGAAGCGGCTTAGCGGGTCAGGCCAGTTCCGTTGGGGTTGGCGTCCTTGACCTTGGGCTCGCCACCTTGCGCCGTGAAGCCGAAAGCGTCACTGGCGGTCCAGGTGTTGATCCAGATCTGGCTGTGGTCACCTTCGCCGTCGCCGGGGGCCTGGTTGCCGAAGGCGCCGCGGAAGCGGGACGGGGTGAAGAAGCCGTCGTTCGGAGCCATGCCGACGCTGGTGACCGCGTTGTTTTGCGGACGCGGGTCGAGGAAGCGCACGGCCTGGATCGGGGTGGTGCCCTGGATGGTCGTGGGCTGGCGCTCGATGCGACGGATCGGGGACTCGGTCACGACGGCGTTGTTGAAGACACCGGCGAAGACGCCGCGGGCCGTGGCCT
>JAUIEE010000008.1 GCA_030428965.1 bacterium
CGTGCTGAATGTCGAGCGTCTGCTGCAGCCGCGCGATGTGATGCCGGAGATCATCGAGGATGTCGGTGCGATGCTCGCGTCCGCAGCGCCGCAGCGTGAGCTGCTCGCAGGGAATCACAGCGCCATCCCGCACGGGCAGTGGCAGCTCTTCGAAGTGAAGGATTTCTCGATCCGGTACGTCACGCCAGAGGGCGGGGAGCCGACCGGGATGAAGGCCTCATCCAGCGGGGCAGCTGCTCGGCGTGACGCCAGGACCCGCGGTGGTGGCGGCGGTGGCGGCGCGATGATGACGCGCGACCAACCGCGGAGCAGGAGCAACCGCGACCGGCGGAACAACCGGGAGCAGGAGCAGGAGGCCCCGGTCGATATGTCGTTCGGAGCGATCGACGTCCAGCTCGTTGTTGAATCGCCGAATGAGGGTCGGCTCGCGTTCCTCGATCGCACCGTCCTGCGGGTGCGGGCCGAGAAGTACCTGGGGTCGGACTCCCGCACGGCCGAGCAGGTCTTGACCCACATCCTCGATCGACTCGATCAGTAGCCCAGGTGCTTGAGGTCCTGGAGGTCCGTGCCGTCGAGCCGGGCGTCCAGGCTTCCGTAGCGCGGACGAAAGAGGTCCTCGAGAGTCGCGGCGTGGCTCTCCAGAAGTTCGATCGCCCAGTCGGGCACGTCTTCGGTGCGCTCCTCTCCGGGATCTTGCCCCAGATCGAAGGCCCCCAGGATGCGACCTTCCTGCCACGCCTGGGAGACCTCGTAGGTGATCACCTTGCGACCGCCCTGGATCAGGGCCAGGGTCGACTCCTCGGGCTCTCCCCAGGCCTGGAAGGCGAACAGGGTGCGCGGGCGTCCGAGCTGGAACAGCGACTCCCCCACCCAGGCCGGATCGGGCGCGACCCGGGAGAGCTGCGCCAAGGTCGGGGCGAGGTCGACGAGCGAGCTCGGATGGGACACGCGACGGGGTTCGAGGTCGCCCCCGATGGCGAGCAGGGGAACCCTTAGCTCGCAGTCCCAGACCGGCCCCGTGTGGTAGACGTGGCCGTGCTCACCGAACTCCTCCCCGTGGTCGCTCGTGAACAGGAGGTAGCCCCGCTCCAGGAGGCCGCGCGAGTCGAGCTCGGAGCGCCAGGCTCCGAAGCCCCGGTCGAGCTCGAGCACGCCGGCCAGGTAGTGGCGCCGAAGGCGCTCGACGAGCGCCTCTTCCTCGGCGGTGAACTCCCGCCAGTCCGCGTCCGTCGAATTCAAGGCCAGGCGCGCGCGCTCCAGGGTCTCGAAGTCGCTCTCCACGCCCAGGACGTCCCGTAGCTCCTCGAGGGTCTCCGCGCTGGCGTGAAAGGGCGTGTGGGTGCGGTAGGTGTGAACGAAGAGGAAGACCGGTCGTCCGTCGTCGGCGTCGAGGAAGTCCCGGGCCCGTTCGAGGGTGGAGTCCAGGTCGATCAACCGCTCGTCGAACCACTCGAACCCCTGGTCGAGGCCGTAGTTGCGGGAGACCATGGCGGAGTCGGTGATGGCCCCCGTGCGGTAGCCCTCCCGGGCCATGGCTTCGACCACCGAGGAGGCCGCGTCGGGCAGGGCCCGCCCGGTCCCGACCGCCCCCAGCTGGTGCGGGTAGAGCCCTGCGAACAGGGAAGCGTGGGACGGAAAGGTGTAGGTGCTGACCGACCAGGCTCGCTCCCACAGCCAGCCGTCCCGCGCCGCCCGGTCGAGGTGCGGCGTTAGGTCGTGCTCCGCACCGTAGGCCCGCAGGTTGTCGGCCCGGAAGGTGTCCGCCAGGAACAGGACGATGTCGGGACGATCTTCGCCCCAGGGACGCTCTCGGTAGTCGCCGATGTCCTCGGGACCGAGCACCGGAGCGTGGAAGGCCGTGTAGGCCATGCCCCCCTCGACTTCGAAGGAGAGCTCGGAACGCTGGGCATCGGGCCCGAAGTCGACCTCGTGCCAGCGGTAGTCCTCCTCGACGCCGTCTTCCAACCGGTACTCGAAGACGACACGGTCCCCGGCCCGAATGCGGAACACGACCTCACCCAGGCCCGAACCCTCGAGGGGCGCCAGCGCCGGCTCCAGGGTCGTGGCGAAGCGCAGGGTGCGCGCCTCGAGCTCGCGCTCGCCCAGGCTCACGCCCTCTCCCGGCCAAACGGACAACGACTCTCCCGAGAAGCGGCGCCCCTCGTCGAGCCAAACCCCATCCCGTTCCCGCCCGCGCCCGGTGTACAGGGAGAGGTTGAGGCGCTCGGGGGGCTCGCTCCCCGCGTCGAGTCGCAGGAAGCAACCGGTCCCGGTGAACAGGAAACTGTCGCTCGGCACGACGCCGCCCGAGGCCTTCATCTCCCGGGGTGGGAAGTAGCGGAAGCTGTCAGACTCCCCGGTCAGCCTCTGCTCCTCGACCCCCGCCGGAGCCTTGCCGTGGGGGCGGATGTCCACCACCGCCGCCCAGGCGTCGAGCCCTGCCTTGTAGACCCAATCGGCGCGCACCAGCTCGGTCTCGATGCGCAGGTGTCCTCCGTCGGGGACCAGCCGCACTTCGCGCCCATCGGGTGCCTCGAACGAGAGTCGGGCGGAACGGTCGGGAACGTGGCCCCTGGCCAGGTGTTCCCAGCGCGCGAGGTCACCGGTCTCGGCTCCGCACCCCGTCAGGACCAGGGGCAGCGCCACCAGCGCCGGGCGCCCGATCACTCCTCACCTCCCGTGGCACCGCCGTAACCCATCGCATCGAGCTCCTCCAGCTTCTCGCGGTCGAGGTCCGCGGCCCGCAGCCCCTGGGGCGGCTCGAGGTAGCGCCGCGCCTGGGGGGTCCAGCGCTCGAGGACCTGGGCGGGCCAGGTCTCCCGGGAGCTCAGGTCCAGGCTCTCGCCCGGATCCGTCGCCAGGTCGAAGGCCTGCAGGGCCCCTTCCCGAAGGGCATCGGGATGCTCGAAGCTCAGGAGCTTGCGCCGCCCTTCGATCACGGCCAGCGTGGAATCGCTCGGCTTGCCCCAGCACTGGAACGAGAACAGCGGCCGCTGCGTCGGGAGTTCCGTCAGGGGGCTCCCCACCCAGGTGGCCTGCGGTTCCACCGAGGCCCAGCGTGCCAAGGTGGGCGCGACATCCACCAGCGAGACGGGCTGGGAAACGCGTCCCGGCTCGACCCCTTGGCCCAGGACGAGGAGCGGCACGCGAATCTGCTCTTCGTACAGGTCCCCCGAATGGAAGATCTCGCCGTGCTCGGCAAACCCTTCGCCGTGATCGCTCGTGAACAGAACGTAGCCGTTCGAGAAGAAGCCACGCTGCTCGAACTCGTCCACGAAAGCCTGGAACTCCCGGTCGAAGTCGTGCACGCCCCCCAGGTAGTGGCTGCGGAAGCGCGCCGC
Source organism: bacterium (assembly GCA_030428965.1). GTDB lineage: Bacteria > Planctomycetota > UBA1135 > UBA1135 > JAUIEE01. The sequence goes on from JAUIEE010000008.1 coordinate 3,342, forward strand.
GACCGAGCGCAGCTCCTCCAGCGTCCGGCGCGGCCCCTCGCGGTCCTTGGCCACATCGTGGTAGTCCGCGACGATCTCCTCGTAGCGCCCCTCGATGCCGAGCCTGGTTCCCCATGTGCGGCGAGTCTCCTCGCTCACCTCGTAGGGTGCGTGCACCCGATAGGACTGCACGAACAGAAAGACCGGACGCCCGTCGTCCGCTTCCAGGAAGGATCGCACGCGCTCCAGGGTCGAGCCCAGACCGTCGCGATGTTCGTCGAACCAGGAGAAGCCACGGTCCAGGCCGAACTTCTGGGAGACCATGACCGCATCGGTGATGGCTCCCGTCCGGTAGCCCGCTCTCTGCAGGAGCTGCGCGATGCTCTTCACCCCGTCGACCAGGGCGTGCCCGGGACCCACGACGCCGGCCTGACGTGGGTAGAGCCCCGTGAAGAGCGAGGCGTGGGCCGGCAGCGTGTAGCTGCTGGTCGAATAGGCGCGCTCGTAGGCCAACCCGCGCTCGGCCAGGGCGTCGAGCACCGGGGTCAGACCCTCATGCGTCGAACCGAAGGTCCCCATGTTGTCCGCTCGGAAGGTGTCCGCCTGGAAGAGGACGATGTCGGGACGTGACGGGGCCCGGGGACGGCGTCCGTAGTCGCCGACCTCGACCGGCCCCAGGGTGGGTGCGAAGAAGCCCGTGAAAGCCAGGGGGCCCTCGACTTCGAAGGAGAGCTCCGTGGCGCCGTGCGCGGGCAAGTCGATCCGGTGCCAGCGGAAGGCGGCTTCGCCCGCGTCGGGGTGAGTGTGGCGAAAAACCTCGCGCCCGTTGGCGCGCACGAGGAACGTCAGGGTCCCCTCGGCGTCCGGGTGGGCCGGCTCCTGAACCGTTGCGAAGTGGAGCGCCTGGGGCTCGTTCAACTCCACGCGCCGCACGAGCGACTCCTCCGGCCACACCGGCAAGGCCTCGCCCGAGAAGCGCTGGCCCTTGACCCGCCAACCGTGCTCGCTGGCACCGCCGCGACCGGCGTAGAGTGCCAGGGTCGTCTGCGGCTCGGGCTCGACGCCGTCGTCGAGCTTCAAGCGCAGGCGTTCGTTCATGAACAGGAAGTGGTCCGCCAGGGGCTGGAAGCCGGGCACGAGCTGGGTCGGGGGAAAGTAGGTGTATTCGCCGCCCGCATGAAAGAGACGCTGGGGAGCTCCGCTCTCGGGCTTCCCGAGACCCCGCAGGGAAACGTCGGTCTCCCAGGTTCGTGCGACGCCGTTCCAGCGCCACTGGTCACGCCGGATCACGGTTTCGATCCAGGTCGCCGCTCCTTCTCGTACCAGGCGCACCGGTCGGCCGGTGGGATCGGCGAACTCGACGGCTTCCGAGGCCACTTGAGCGGGCCGATACCCGAAGGTCAGGGATCTCCAGACCGGCCCGTCCCCGGTCGAGCAAGCGACCAGACCCAGGACGCACCCGGCGACCAGAACGCCCCGCACCCACCTCATCGCCCCCCCCCGTACCCCATTTCCCCCAGCTCGCGCATTTGCTCCGCTCCGAGCTGGACGGCCTCGCTTCCGGCCAGGGGAACGAACAAGACCTCGAGGCGTGAGCGGTGCTCGTCGAAGAGTCGCGCCGCCCAGTCCTCACCGAGACGATCCTTCGTCTCCCCCGGATCCTGCTCCAGGTCGAAGGCACCCAGCAGGCTGTCCCGTCCCCGCGTCGTGACCTCCTGGTCCCCCATCAACTTCTTGCCCCGGGCGATCAGCGCCCAGGAAGAGACCGGCGCGTCGTCCTTGCACTGGAACACGAACACCTCTCGCTCCTCGATGTCTCCGAGCAGCGAGGCTCCCAGCCATTCCGGATGGGGCGCGATCCGTGCCAGGCCGGCCAGGGTGCGCGGAAGGTCGATCAGGGAAGCGGCGCGGTCGACCAGAGCCGGTTCGATGCCCGGACCGTGCAGGAACAGGGGCACCCGCGTGACCTCTTCCCACACGCGACCACCGTGGTAGACGCTGTCGTGCTCGCCGAAGGCTTCGCCGTGATCGCTCGTGAAGACGAACGCCCCCTCCCGCAGGATCCCTCGCTCCTCGAGCTCCCCGAAGAAGGTCGGGAAGGCTCGATCGAGATCGACCACGCAGCCTCGGTAGTGGGCTTCCAGGCCCTCGATGACGTCCTCGCGCCGTCGAGTCTGCTCGTCGTCCAGAGCCTCCAGGCCTTCCAGGCGTCCGAGCTCCGCGCGCAGGTCCTCGAACGACGCGCGGATCCCGAGCTCGACGCCGCGCTCCGCCATCGTCTCCTCGCTCACCCGGTAGGGCGTGTGCGTGCGATAGCTCTGCACGAACAGAAACAGCGGGCGACCGTCGTCCGCTTCGAGGAAACTCGACGCCCGTTCGAACGTGGCTTCCAAGGAACCCAGGCTCTCCTCGAACCACTCGAAGCCCTGCGCCAGCCCGAAGCGTTGCGAAACGAAGACCGCGTCGGTAATCGCCCCCGTGCGATAGCCCGCCGCCGCGAAGACCTCGGCGACCGAGCGCAGCTCGTCGGGCACGGAGCTCTCCATCCCGGTGATGCCCGCCTGGTGGGGATACAGGCCGGTGAACATCGAAGTGTGCGCGGGGAGGGTGTAGGTCCCCACGGACCAGGTGCGTGGGAAAGCGCGGCTGCGGGACGCCAGCTCGTCCAGGAACGGCGCCAGCCCTCCCTCTCCTCCGAAGAGCTCGAGGTTGTCCGCGCGGAAGGTGTCGGCCTGGAACATCACGATGTCCGGCCGCCCCCGTCCCCAGGGTCGTTCCCCGTAGGAGCCGATCTCCCGTGGCCCGATCACCGGGTTCAGGAACGCCGCATAGCTCAGGGGCCCTTCGACTTCGAACGTGATGCGCGCCCGGGGCGAAGGCGGCAGCTCGAGCTCGTGCCAGGCGTAGGTACCGGCCTCGAGGTCGGGCTGCACGTGTTCCAGGAGGGTGACTCCATTGAAGAGCACGCGAAAGGTGAGCTCTCTCTTCGTTCCACGGGGGCTGGGCAGAGCCGGTTCGAGGCAGGTGGCGAATCGCAAGCTGCAATCGGAGGGAACGTCCGCCAGGACCTGGGCGCTCTGCCCCGGCCAGAGGGCGATCGCGTCCCCAGAGAAGCGCCGTCCTTCGACGCGCCAGCGTCCGTCGACCTCGCGACCGAGCCCGGCGTAGACGGACAGCTCCACCTGCCCGGGCGGCTCTTCGCCTGCACCCAGGTACAGGGACACCCGGTTGGGCTTCATCAGGTAGGTGCCTCTTCGTCGTTCCGGATCGCGCCGGAACTTCCCGAGGGGCACCGCTTCGAACTCGGCCCCCTCCGCCGAGAGGCGGTGGTGCAAGTCGCCGCCCCGGGGCTGACCGCGCCCCCGGACGGGCAGGGAGCTCGACCAGTCCTCGTGTTCCGGCCGGGAGGACCAGTCCTCGCGCGCCAGGGTAGCCGTCAGCCAGGGCTCGCCCTCCGAGAGCGTCAGCCGAACCGAACTGCCCTCGGTCGCATCGCCGGTCAGCGGGGGAGGTTCGTAGCCCTGGGCCAGGTGGATCCACTCCGGGCCGCGAGCTCGACCGCAGGCCGCCGAGAGGACCAACAGTCCCAGAACCCTCGGGGCCCTTGTCCAGCGCCCCCCCATCAGTCTCCGTACCCCATCGCACGCAGCTGGGCTCGCTTCTCCGGATCCAACTCCGCGGCGCGCGTTCCGTACAGAGGTGCCATGAGGACCTCCAGGGCTCCGAGGCTCTCCTCGACCAAGGACCCCTGCCAGGATGGGTGCGACTCGAGCAGGTTGTCGAGCTCGCGCGGATCGGCCTCGAGGTCGAAGGCGAAGTAGGCCCCTTCGCTGGCCAGGGTCTCCAGGTCTTCCGAGCCGATCAGCTTGCGACCTCCGTCGATCACGGCCACGGTCGATGCCGAGGGCTCGCGCCAGCACTGAAAGGCAAACACGGCCCGGGCGTCCTCTCCCGCCAGCAAGGGACGTCCCACCCACTCGCTGGGTCGTGGGAGACCCGCCCAGGCCACCAAGGTCGCCGGTAGATCGACCAGGGAAACCGGACGCTGCACGTCGCCGGGCTCCAGACCAGGCCCCGTCGCCAGGAGCGGGATCCGAATCAGCTCCTCCCACACGCGGCCCCCATGGTAGAGAGCGTCGTGCTCGCGGAAGGCTTCACCGTGATCGCTCGTGACGACGAAGTAGCCGCTGTCCAACAGCCCCCGTTCCCCGAGCTCGGCCTCGAGCTGACCGAATCCGCGATCGAGGTCGTGCACGCCCGCCCGGTAGTGACGCTCGATCTGGGCGATGATCCCACGGGCCAGCTCGGAGTCGAGGTCCGGCGCGTCGGAGCGCAGGACCTCGTGTTTCAGGCGCTCGCTCCAGTCCTCGTACTCGCCCTCGAGGCCCAAGCGCGCCCCCACGCTCTTGCGCGTCTCGTCGCTGGCCACGTAGGGAGTGTGGGCTCGGTAGCTCTGGATGAAGAGGAAGACAGGGCGACCATCGTCCGCGTCCAGAAAGGAGCGCACCCGCTCCAGGGTCGACTCGAAGGTTCCATGCTCCTCGTCGAACCACTCGAAGCCCTGGTCCATGCCGAACTTCTGGGAGACGATCACCGAGTCGGTCACGGCCCCCGTGCGGTAGCCGGCTCGGGAGAGAACCTCGGCCACCGTGACGAGCTCCTCGGGCAACGCCTCGGAGGCGCCGCGCACCCCGGCCTGGCGCGGAAAGACGCCCCCCAGGAGAGAAGCGTGGGCCGGCAGGGTACGGGTCGCCACGGACCAGGCCCGCCGGAACCTCAAACTCGACTCGGCGAAGCGATCCATGTGCGGAGTCAGGTCGAGGGTCCCGCCGTAGGCAGCCAGGTTGTCGGCCCGGAAGGTGTCCGCCAGGAAGACGATCAGATCGGGACGCCGACTCTGCTCGGGGACGGTCTTGGGCACGACGACGGGCGCCAGGAACGCCGTCGACGCCCAGGGGCCCTCCACCCGGAACCCGACCTCGACCGGACCGCTCTTCGGGGGAAGGCTCACCGCATGCCAGGCCGATCGCGGGCGATCGCTCTCCTCGACGTGCTCGAAGACCGTCTCGCCATCGACCTCGACCACGAAACGGACCTGGCCTCCCACGCCACCTTCCTCCAGCCCCGGCTCGACGCAGGTCGCGAAGCGCAGCTCGCAGGGCGCGACCAGCCGGACCGGGACCGACCAGGTCTCCCCGGGCCAAACGCTGAATCCCTCTCCGGAGAAACGCTGTCCACGCACGCGCCACGCCTCCGCGCCACGGCGTCCGCGGGCAACGTAGAGCGACAGACGTGCCGAGCGCGGAGGTTCTTCTCCATCGGCCACGCGCAGCAGGATGCGACCGCGCCGGGTGAGGAACGAGCCCGGCTCCAGCTCGGTGGTGCGGGTGTACTGGCTGATGGGAAAGTGCCGCCGCTCGACCCCGTCCGCCAAGAGCCGCTGGGGCGGAGAACCGTCCGGAGGAATCCCGACCCCTTGGATCGGAACGTCGGCCCCCCACAGTCCCATCCCCTCACGCCACTCCCAGTCCTCCCTTCGAATCTCCGTGGACATCCAGGCGCCGTCGGGCGCGGGCTCGAGGCGTACTTGGAGCCCGTGGGCCTCGAGCTCCAGGGTCTGGCGCAAGTCCCCTGCCCCCGCAGGCAGGACCCGGGCCAGGTGAATCCACTGCGGGGACTCGGGAGGAGCGCAAGCCGAGAGGCCCAGCAGGCCCATGACCGCACATCGGAGAGGAAAGCCCATCGTCGGACTATATCGGGAGGTCAGGCTCCCCATCGCGCCCAGCTCACGCAGTTTTTTGGGCGAGCAGGCAGAGACTCAGTCTCCGGCGTATCCCATGGCGCGCAGCTCGTCGAGCTGAGCCTCGTCGAGCTCGGCCGCCCGGGCCCCGACCACAGGTCGCAGGAAGGCGCGCAGGGGCGCGGCGTACTGCTCGAGCAGCTCGCGGGGCCAGTCCTCGCGGCCGGCGACGTCCAGGGATTCGGCCGGATCCCGGTCCAGCTCGAAGGCGGCGAACAGCTGGCCCTGATCCAGGGCCTCGTCCGTCTCGAAGCCGATCACCTTGCGCTTGCCGTCGATCAGGGCCAGCGTCGATGCCGGCGGCCGCTGACACTCGAACACGAAGGCGGGACGGTCCTCCGAGAGCTGCAGCAGAGAGCTCCCCAGCCAGCGACCGTCCGCCTGAACGCCGGCCATGTCGGCCAGGGTCCGGGGCAGGTCGACCAGCGAGGCCGCCCAGGGGGAACGTCGACCCTCGACGCCGGGGCCTTGAATGAGGAGCGGAACCCGACTCAAGACGTCCCAGACCGGTCCGGTGTGGTAGACCTCACCGTGCTCACCGAAGGCCTCGCCGTGGTCGCTGGTGAAGAGCAGGTAGCCCTGGTCGAACAACCCCCGTTCCTCCAGCCCCTCGTAGAAGCCCTGGAAGCCGCGGTCGAGGTCCCGTGTACCTCCGAGGTACAGGGCTCGACTCTCCGCGAGAATCTGGTCGAAGGCCTCGAGCGCCTCCGGGCTCGTGTCTCCCTGGAGCCTGCGCATCTCGTTCACGAGCTGTCGGTAGCCGCGGTGGATGCCCAGCTCGTCCCCGATCTCGCGCCGGGTGAGCTCCGTGACGTGGTAGGGAACGTGGGTGCGATAGGTGTGCACGAACAGGAAACTCGGGCGCCCGTCGTCCGCCTCGAGAAAGCTCTCGGCCCGCTCCAGGGTCGACTCCAGGGTGTCGTGGTCCTCGTCGAACCACTCGAAGCCCTGGGCCAGACCGTAGGATTGGGAGACGATGACGGCGTCGGTGATGGCCCCCGTGCGGTAGCCGTTCGCGCTCAGGACCTCGCCGACGGTCACGAGATCCTCGGGCAGGGCCTGGCCGGTTCCGATGATGCCTACCTGGTGGGGGAACAGCCCCGAGAACATGGAAGCGTGGGCGGGCAGGGTGAAGGTCCCCACGGACCAGGCGCGCTCGAAGCACAGGACGCGCTCGGCCAGCTCGTCGAGGAAAGGAGTCGTCCCGGCGCTGCCGCCGTAGGCGCGCATGTTGTCCGCGCGGAAGGTGTCCGCGAGAAAGACCACGATGTCCGGTCGCGAGTCGCCCCAGGGCCGGGCCCCGTAGGAGCCCTTGTCCGAGGGCCCCACGCTGACGGCCTGGATCGAGCTGAAGGCCAGGGCACCGGAGGCCTCGAACTCGAGCTCGCCGCGACCTCCCCCGACCGGGAGCGGCACGGAGACCCAGCGATAGCCGACTTCGAGGGCCGAGAGGGTCTCCTCGTGGATCGTCTCCCCTTGCCAGCGAACGGCGAAAGTCACCGAAGGAACGGTGCGGACCCGGGTGAGGGCCGGCTCGACGACGGCGGCGAAGCGCACCGCGCTCCCCGCGGGGGCATCGATGGACCAGCTCGCCTGCTCGCCGGACCAGAGGGAGAAGCCGTCCCCGGAGAAGCGCGTCCCCCCCAGGTAGCGTCCTTCTCCCTGGGCCCGATCGCGGGCCGCGAAGACCGAGAGCTTCAGGTTCGCCGGGGGCTCGACCCCTTCCTCGAGCCTCAAGAGAAGGCGCGCATCCGAAGGCGCGAAGGACCCCGGGGGAAAATCCCAGCGGGTAGCCGCCGCCGGACGTGGAGCGAAGTTCCAGCTTCGACCTCCCCCCTCCAGCCGGGCCCGCACCGAGCCGTCGGCGGGCCGACCGTTGCCGAGGAAAGGCATCGAAGCGCTCCAGGTGCCCGGCCGTTCGTCCTTGGCCTCTCGCCAGCGTGCCCGGGTCAGCTCGATCTCGATCCAGGCCCCCTCCTCCCCGAACACGACCTCGAAGGGAGCGTTGTCACCGAGCCCCGCGGGAGCTCCGCTGCGGGAGATCGGGCCGGCCTCTCCCCGGGCCAGGCGAATCCAGCGCGGGCCAGCCTCGGCGGCCCCACAGCCGAGCAGCCCGGCGAGAAGAACCGGGAGGGGCCACCAGGTCCGCGCCCCGGGCAGGCGGGTCCTCACGATTCGATTCCCGCCTCGCGCGCCCCGTCCTTCTTGCGAACGCACGAACGGCAACGCCCGAACAGGCGCAGGTTGTGGCTCACGAGGGACCAGCCCTTGCGCGTGCACACCTCTTCCTGGAGCTGCTCGATCTTGGCCTCGAAGAACTCTTCGATCTTGCCGCAATCGACGCACACCAAGTGATCGTGGTGCTGGTGCCCCAGCACGTGTTCGTACAGGAGCTCCCCTTGGCCGGTGTCCAGGGACTCGAGAAAGCCCCCATCCACCAAGAGCCCCAGGGTGCGGTAGACCGTGGCCCGCGAGACCGAGGGTCCATCCTCCTGCTTGAGCCAGTTGTAGAGCGTGTCGGCCGAGAAGTGCTCGTGGGTCTCGAAGACACGATCGAGTATGCGCTCCCGTTGGGACGTGAGGCGCAGGGATCGCTTCTGGAGGAAGCGTTCGAACGAGTCTCGGATTTCGGCTTGCTTCACGACGATTCGGCGTAGGCCGACCGGGGTCGATAATAGCGCACGAGGAAGCGAGGATCGACGCCCAAGGACCAGGCCCCCTTGAGCACCTGATTCCACAGGGTGCGTCGCACCACTCCCTCGGCCTCCCAGCGTCGGGCCGAGATCGAGACCTGGGCGCCCTCGAGCAAGCGCACCTCCCCCAGACGCCTCAAGCGGCGCGAGAGATCCAGGTCCTCGAACAGCGCCAGGTCGGCTCGAAATCCCCCCACCGCCTCGTACGCGTCCCGCCGAACGCCCAGCGCGCTGTCCCCGTACACCAGGCCGCGCCGCACGCGGCGATCCGCCGCACGCTCGATCCAGCGGTAGAGGCGGCCAGGAGCCTCGACGACCTGACGCATGCCGGCTGCGACGGTCTTCCCATCCGCCAGGCCCTCCCGCATGGCCGAGAGGGCCCCGGGAGCCGGCACGGTGTCCGCGTGCAGGAACAGGAGCAACTCGCCCTCGGCGCGCTGCGCCCCGACCGACAGCTGGCTCCCCCGCCCGCGCGGAGCTTCGCAAACCCTGGCCCCTTCCTCGCGCGCCAGGGCGGCGGTCCCGTCGCAACTGCCGCCATCGACGACGACCACGTCGTCGGGACGATCTCCGCCGCGCACCTCCGCACCGAGGAGAGCCGTGAACAGACGCGGGAGGTGCGCGGCCTCGTCCAGGGTCGGAATGACGACCGCCAGGCGCATCGGAGCCCTATCCGTCCAGGGTAATCGGCTCTTCGCCCAGCTCGTTCCCGATCCCGAACTCCTCGTCATCGCCCGGGTGGAGAGGATCGGAAGGCCTGGGCAGAGCGATGTCCGGACGGGAAAACTTGCCACTCCACTCGATCTTCTCGATGCCGCCGTACGCCTTCTCCCGGGCGGTCGCGATCTCGTCGCCCAAGGCGGTCACGCAAAGCACGCGCCCACCGTTCGTCAAGACCTGGCTCTGGTCCTGGCGCGTTCCGGCATGGAACACCACCACGTCCGGGTCTTCCTCCGCTTCTTCCAGCCCCCGGATCACATCGCCTTTGCGGTAGGGACCGGGATAGCCCTCGGCCGCGGCGACCACGCCGACGCAGCTGCGCGAATCCCACTCGGGCGGCTCCTCGTCCGCCAGCCGCCCCTCGGCGGCAGCCAGGAGGTACGGAACGAGATCCGACTTCAACCGTCGACAGATGGCCTGGGTTTCCGGGTCTCCGAAACGGCAGTTGTACTCGAGGACGCGCGGTCCCGCTTCCGTCACCATCAAGCCGGCGTAGAGCGTGCCGCGGTAGGGGATTCCCTCGACCTGCAGAGCGTGCAGCGTAGGAATGAGGACCCGCTGTTCGATCTGGCGCATGAGTCGCTGGCTGACGAAGGGCACGGGCGAGTAGATCCCCATCCCCCCCGTGTTCGGCCCGGTGTCCCCTTCCCCGACCTGCTTGAAGTCCTGTACGGGCTCGAGGATCAGCAGCGTGCGGCCATCGGTGACCGCGTGGACCGAGAGCTCCTTGCCGACGAGGTATTCCTCGACCAGGACCTCGCCCCCGGCCTCGCCCAGGGAGCGCTCCTCCATGACCGTGTCGATCACCGCGCACGCCTCGCGGGCGTCACGGCAGACGAAGACCCCCTTGCCGGCGGCCAAACCATCGGCCTTCACGACCAACGGCCAGGTGCTGGCCGACTCCAGGTAGGACTTGGCCGCCCCCGATCGATCGAAGCGGCGCCATCCGCCGGTGGGAATGCGGTGACGATCGAGGAACTCCTTGGTGAACACCTTGGACCCTTCGAGTCGTGCCCCGCTGGCCTCGGGCCCGTAGACGGACACGTCCACCTCGCGCAACCGGTCCGCCAACCCCGCGCAAAGCGGATCCTCGGGCCCGATCACCACCAGCCCCACTTGCTCCTCGACCGCCAGCCGGACCAGCCCGTCGAGGTCGGTGGCGCTGACGTCCACGTTGCGCCCGACCCGGGACGTGCCGGCGTTCCCAGGGGCGCACAGCACCTCTTCCACCAGGGGAGACGCAGCGATCTTCCACGCGAGCGCGTGCTCGCGCCCTCCAGCACCGACGACCAGGACCTTCATCCTCGCGGGGGTATCCGTAGCAAGGGGTTTCTAGGGAACGGGGAACGGCCGGCAACCTACCAGATCCACCCGCGCTTTGCCGCCGCTTCCCGGGCCGGGCCCGGACGAAACGGGAAATACGGCCTGGGTCGCACCGATCGCGCCCCAGCAAGAGGAGCCGGCTCAGGCAGGAGGTGGAACACCGCTGAGCCTCTGCATCGAGGCCCGCGTCGCACGCGGGACCTTGCCCGGGCCGTCTTCACCAAGCTCCTCGGAGCGCAGCCTTCGATCCGGCACGCTCCGTCTCGCCCAGCCAAAGAGCGTAGGGACGAGGGTCGCGACCGTGCGCGGCTCGGACAGGTGACCGAGCTCGCGTGGCCGACCGTCTCGGTCCCAGGGGCGGGCGGACCGTGCGGTCGAAGCCCGACGCAGGGACGACGTGACCCGGAGCTCTTGGAGACGCGTCCCGGTCACCAACGGTGCCCCAGCCGAGGCCGCGTGGCGAAGTCGGCGTGACGGCCGTAGCGACCTGCAGCCGGTTCCATTTCCAAAAGGCGCTTCCCAAACTGCGGAATCGGGGCTTCTGGTATCCCGTTTGTATGTTGCGGCCAGCCCCACGCCCCACCGGCATCCCCGGCCCTCGCGAACCGCCACCCGGGCCCGGAGTTGGATTGCCAGAAACGCAAAGGATGCCGTAATCTTTTGCGTACACACGCCCCCGGTGGGGCCAACGTGTGTCTCCTCCCCGCAAGGGGACTTGGGTTCACGAGACTTAGCGGAGTTTATGATGATGCGAATGTGGCTGGCCGGCCTCGTCTTGACCGGGTTCACGATCGAGGCTCACGCCCTCCCGGGCGACGACGGCAACAAGAAACCCGACTTCCCCGAGTTCGAGGAAGTCTCCAAGGACTACACCAAGGTCGTTTCGACCGCGGACGGCGCCTCGAGCCTCTACGGCATCTGGGTGCGCGAGAAGGACGGACAGATGCTCGCGGAGCTGCCGCGGGACTTCGCGAACCAGAAGCACTTCATCGCGCTGACCGTTCCCTCCGGCGAGACGTTCGCCGGACTCCAGCGCGGAGACTTCTACGTGTACTGGAAGCGCTTCGACAAGCGCGTCGCCCTGATCTCCCCCAACCTCTCCACGCGTTCCACGGGGGACACGGAATCGAAGGACTCCGTCGGAGACGTCTACACCGACCGCGTCCTGGTCGATGTCCCCATCGTCTGCATGGGCCCCAACGGTCAGCCGGTCATCGACATGGACGACCTGCTCGTGGCCAACGCTTCGACCTTCTACGGCGGTGGCGCCAGCATGAAGCAGAAGCTCACCACGATCGCCAAGGCCAAGGCCTTCCCCGAGAACGTCGAGCTGGCCTTCGAGGGCCCCGTCAAGGGCGGCACGATCAAGACCTACCACTACTCGATCAGCCGCATCCCGGAGAACCCGGCCTACAAGCCGCGCACCGCGGACGAACGCGTCGGTTACTTCACGACGAGCTTCAAGGACCTGGGCAAGTTCCGGCGCGACCAGGTTTGGGATCGCAAGATCAACCGCTGGCACCTCGAGAAGGCCGCTCCGAAAGCCGCTCTCTCCCCGCCGAAGCAGCCGATCGTCTTCTACATGGAGAAGACGATCCCGTACGAGTGGCGCCCCTACGTGCGCTACCGCCGCTTCGTGAAGGAAGGCGTGCTCTCCTGGAACAAGGCCTTCGAGGAGATCGGGATCTCCGACGCCATCGTGGTCCACTACCAGGACAAGACGACCGGCGCCAACATGGACAAGGATCCCGAAGACGTTCGCTTCAACTTCATCCGCTGGGTCTCCAACGACATCAGCACGGCCATTGGCCCCTCGCGCGCCCATCCCATCACCGGGGAGATCCTGGACGCCGACATCGTCCTGACCGACGGCTGGATCCGAGCCTTCTGGTACATGGCCAACGACGCCCTGCCCGAGATCGCCATGGAAGGCTTCACGGCGGAGACCCTGAACTGGCTCGACGCCAACCCCGACTGGGATCCGCGGGTACGCCTGGCGAGCCCCGGCGAGCGGGACGCTCTCCTGGCCGAGAGGGCCCGGCGTGAACTGCTCGGCAACGAGGCGTACCGCCTGGCCCTCGGGGACAGCTCGGTCCACCAGAACGAGGAGGTCGGACACCTGGCCGAGGACCTGGGCAGCCACGCCTCCCTGTGCATGGCCTCGAACGCCAGGTCCGTCAGCATGGCCCAGATGGGTCTGGCCCTGAACGTGATGGGCCTCCTGGAAGAGGAAGCGTCCGAAGACGAGGACCGCATCGACGACATTCCCGAGTGGTTCATCGGCCCCTCCCTGGCCGACCTGGTCGCCCACGAGGTGGGTCACACCCTCGGCCTGCGCCACAACTTCCGCGCCTCCGGCATCTACACGATGGAGGAGATCAACAGCGAGGACTGGAAGGGCAAGAAGCCCTTCGCCGGCTCGGTGATGGACTACCTTCCCGTCAACGCCAAGTTCCAGGACGGCAAGCTCATGGGAGACCACGCCATGATCGGTGTCGGTCCCTACGACAAGTGGGCCATCGAGTACGGCTACACCCTCGACGACCCGGCCGAGGTGCTGAAGAAGGTCGCTCATCCGGAGCTCCAGTACCTCACGGACGAAGACACCACCGGACCTGACCCCCTGGCTCGCCGCCGGGACCTGGGCAAGGACCCCCTCAGCTTCGCCCGCAACCAGATGGAGCTGGTCGAGATGAGCCGCGGCAAGATCCTCGACGACTTCGTCAAGGACGGCGAGAGCTGGTCCCGTGCACGCTACGGCTACGAGATCACGCTGCGCACCCAGATGAGCGCCGTCAGCATGATGGCCAACTGGCTGGGAGGCGTTTCCGTACGGCGCGACCGCAAGGGGGATCCCGACGGACGGGCTCCGATCGAGCCGGTTTCGGCCGAAGCCCAGCGCAAGGCGCTGCGCTTCGTCGTGCGCAATGCCTTCTTCGACAACGCCTTCGGCTTGACGCCCGAGCTCCTCGAGCACATGACGGTCGACAAGTGGTGGGACGAGGGTGGCTTCGGCACGATCTTCAGCGACCCGACCTGGCCCATCCACGACCGCATCTCCGGCGTGCAGGCCTCGGTCCTCTCCATGCTGATGAACCCGACCGTGCTGCGACGTGTCTACGACAACGAGGCCATGGTCGCATCCTCCGAAGATGCGCTGACCATGCACGAGATGCTGGACACGCTGGCGGCGTCCGTCTGGCAAGAGGTCGGCTACGCCGGTGGCAGGGGCGGTGGCATCGCCGACGCCTCCAGCTCCAAGGGCAAGTCGTTCAGCGTGCGTGAGCCGATGATCTCCAGCCTGCGGCGCAACCTGCAGCGCGAGCATCTCGAGCGCATGATCGACCTGGCCCTGGACAAGGGTTCGAGCGCTTCGTCGAAGACCATGTCCCTCCTGGCCCGCACCACGCTGCAGGACCTCGGGGAGCACTTCAACGAAGCTCTCGCGGCTGGGCCCGACGCCTACACGCGGGCCCACCTGCGGGACGCCCAGCACCGCGTCGAGAAGGCGCTCGATGCCAGCTACTCCTACAACGAAGGCAACTCCGGCGGCGGAGGGATCCTGAGGATCCTCATCGGCCAGGACGAGTAGACTTCCACGGAGCCGTACGACCCCCGCCCCCCGCCCACATGGGCCCGGGGGGTGGGGGTCTTCTTGTTTCAGGGCAAGGGGAGCCCCTGGGAGCCGTTCGACGCCAACCGCGGGGTCAGGTAGGCTTCCGCCCGCCGGGGAGTACCTCAGTTGGTAGAGGCGTAGCTTTGGGAGCTACGAGCCGCGGGTTCGAGTCCCGCCTCCCCGACCACCGCCGGGGCCAGGTTGCCCCCCTGGAACTTCTCCCTAGACTGAGGCCATGTCCACTCCCCGCTTCCTCGCTGCCCTGGCCCTCGCCGCAGGCCTCTTCGCCGCTCCCCCGACCGCCGCCCAGGTCGTCCAGGTGACCCAGCCCGGCGTCCATGCTCCCGAGGCCGTGGAGGTCATCCTCCCCTCCGGTTATCAACCGGGCCAGCCCGCTCCGCTGCTCGTGCTCTTGCACGGCTACACCTCGAACTCGCGCGTCTTCCAGGCCTTCCTCGGAATCCGGGCCCACGCCGATGCACGCGGGTACATCCTGGCCGTGCCCAACGGGAAGAAGAACCCCAACGGCAAGGCCTTCTGGAACGGCACGGACGGATGCTGCGACTTCTTCGGGGAGAACCCCGATCACGTAGGCTACCTCTCGACCCTGCTCGACTACCTCGAGCAGACCTACACCGTCGATCCGACTCGCATCCACTTCCTCGGGCATTCGAATGGCGCCTTCATGTCCCATCGCCTGGCCTGCGAGCTGCCCGGGCGCATCGCTTCGATCGTCGCCATCGTCGGAACCGGCTGGATGGACCCAGCCGCCTGCCCCGCCGCAGGTGAGGTGCACGTGCTTCAGGTCCACGGAACCCTGGACCCGCTCTTCTACGGAACCTCGATCATTCCCAGCGCCCAGGCGACCGTCCTGCAGTGGGTCGACAAGCTCGGCTGCAGCACGACCTCCAGCTTCGGTGCCCCGCTCGACTACACCGTGAGCGTTGCGGGAATCGAAACCGAGGTCCGGCGCTACGGCGGCTGCCGTCCCGGCGCGTCGGTCGAGTTCTGGAGGGTCGTGGGCGGGGAACACATCATGTTCCTCTCCGACGCGGGCCGAACCGCCATCTTCGACTACCTCGATTCCCATCCCCAGCCGGCGGCACTTCCTCCCTTCCAGGGCCCCCAGGCCCGACCCTTGCGGTAGGAATCCCGAGCTGCTCTGGCGGCTCGGGATCTTCCGAATCCGGCGAAACCCAGGGAGCGCCGGAGTTTGCCCCTTGGCGGGGAAAGGCCGTCGATCTCTCCGATTCCGCCGGCAGGCGCGAACGGGCAGCCGACGGAAAGTAAGCCGTGGCAACAACTTAGCGGTCCCGCCCATGGACTGCCAGCAGGCCGTTGCCCAAAGAGGACCGCGGATGTACTATTTTGCCGACAAAAGTGGATCCAAACGGTCCCCTTTACCGAAGAGCCCCCCGTGCTGCGCCTCTCCAAACAAGCCGACTACGCCATCGTGCTGCTCTCCAAGTTCGCCCGCCGGGGCGAGGGGAGCCTGCTCAGTGCCCGCGACCTGAGCTCGGACACGACCCTGCCCCTGCCCACGGTGAGCAAGATCCTGAAGGCCCTCTCCCGGGCGGATCTGCTCGAGTCCCAGCGCGGGGTGAAGGGCGGCTACAGCCTCAAGCAGCCGGCCGACCGCATCTCGGTGGCCGACATCATCCAGGCCCTCGAGGGACCGATCGCCGTCACCGACTGCGCACCCGAGACCTCCCGCGGCTGCGAGCACGAGACGCGCTGCCCCGTGCGCGCTCCCCTCACCCGGTTGAATCACGTCCTGAAAGAAACCCTCGAGAAGGTCACCCTGCAGGAACTCGTGGAACCCCTCGTTCAGATTGAGCTATGACCACGGCCGAAGGAAAGATCCAGGAATTCGTCGATCGGGAGTACGAGCACGCCTTCGTCACCGATATCGACACCGAGAGTGTCCCCCCCGGTCTGGACGAGAGCGTCATCCGACTCATCTCGGCCAAGAAGAAGGAGCCCGAGTGGTTGCTCGAGTGGCGGCTCAAGGCCTTCGAGAAGTGGCAAGCGATGGCCACTCCCGAATGGGCCATGGTCGACTACCCCCCCATCGACTACCAGGCGATCACCTACTACTCCGCGCCGAAGAGCAAGGAGGACGCCCCCAAGAGCCTGGACGAAGTCGATCCGGAGCTGCTCGCCACGTACGAAAAGCTCGGCATCCCGCTCAAGGAACAGGAGGCCCTCGCGGGGGTGGCCGTCGACGCCGTGTTCGACAGCGTCTCCGTGGCCACGACCTTCAAGAGCAAGCTGGCCGAGATGGGCGTTCTGTTCTGCTCCTTCTCCGAGGCGGTGCAGGAGCACCCCGAGCTGGTCCAGAAGTACCTCGGCTCGGTCGTCCCGACCACCGACAACTTCTACGCGGCCCTGAACTCGGCGGTCTTCACGGACGGCTCGTTCGTGTACATCCCCAAGGGCGTGCGCTGCCCAATGGAGCTGTCCACCTACTTCCGCATCAATGCCGCCAACACGGGACAGTTCGAGCGCACCCTGATCGTGGCGGACGAGGGCAGCTACGTGAGCTACCTGGAAGGCTGCACGGCCCCCATGCGCGACGAGAACCAGCTGCACGCCGCCGTGGTGGAGCTCGTGGCCCTGGACGACGCGCGCATCAAGTACTCCACCGTCCAGAACTGGTACCCCGGCGACAAGGAAGGCAAGGGGGGCATCTACAACTTCGTGACCAAGCGCGGCAAGTGCCAGGGCAAGAACTCGCGCATCTCCTGGACCCAGGTGGAGACGGGATCGGCCATCACCTGGAAGTACCCGAGCTGCCTCCTGCTCGGGGAAGGATCCGTCGGCGAGTTCTACTCCGTCGCCCTGACGAACAACTTCCAGCAGGCCGACACGGGCACCAAGATGATCCACGTCGGCAAGAACACGCGCAGCACGATCATCTCCAAGGGGATCTCCGCCGGCCGCGGGCAGAACACCTACCGTGGCCTGGTCAAGATCCAGAAAGGAGCCGAAGGGGCCCGCAACTTCTCCCAGTGCGACTCTCTCCTGGTCGGTGACCGCTGCGGCGCCCACACGGTGCCCTACATCGAAGTGCGCAACCCCAGCGCCCAGATGGAGCACGAAGCGACCACGTCCAAGATCGGAGAGGACCAGCTCTTCTACTGCCGCCAGCGCGGCATCTCGGAAGAGGACGCGGTCTCGATGATCGTCAGCGGGTTCTGCAAGGACGTGTTCCGCGAACTCCCGATGGAGTTCGCCGTCGAGGCCAAGAAGCTGCTCGGCGTCTCCCTGGAAGGCGCCGTCGGCTGATTCCCCATCCAGAACGAAC
Source organism: bacterium (assembly GCA_030428965.1). GTDB lineage: Bacteria > Planctomycetota > UBA1135 > UBA1135 > JAUIEE01. The sequence goes on from JAUIEE010000008.1 coordinate 20,780, forward strand.
AACCCTGCCCAGCCCGAGCACGCCAAAGAAGATGACGCTACTGAAGATCGAAAACCTCCAGGTCTCCGTCGAGGACAAGCCCATCCTCCAGGGCCTCGACCTGACCGTGAACCCCGGAGAGGTCCACGCACTCATGGGGCCCAACGGGTCGGGCAAGAGCACCCTGGCCCACACCCTGTCCGGACGCGACGGCTACGAGGTCACCGGTGGCCGCGTGCTCTTCGAGGGCCGAGATCTCCTGGAGCTCTCTCCCGAGGAGCGGGCGCGGGAAGGTGTGTTCCTGGCCTTCCAGTATCCGGTCGAGATTCCCGGGGTGAACAACTCCTACTTCCTGCGCGCCTCCCTCAACGCCCTGCGCAAGCACCGCGGCGAGGAGGAGCTCGACGCGATGGAGTTCTTGACCCTGGTCAAGGAGAAGGCCCGCTCCCTGGGAATGGAAGAGTCCTTCCTGTCCCGTTCGGTCAACGAGGGCTTCTCCGGCGGGGAGAAGAAGCGCAACGAGATCCTGCAGATGGCCGTGCTCGACCCCAAGCTCGCCATCCTGGACGAAACGGACTCGGGCCTCGACATCGATGCCCTGCGCACGGTGGCCGAGGGCGTGAACCAGCTCAAGAACGAGGCCCACTCGGTCCTGGTGGTCACCCACTACCAGCGCCTGCTCGACTACCTGGTGCCCGACTTCGTGCACGTGATCAGCGAAGGGCGCATCGTCCGTTCCGGCGACAAGGAACTCGCTCTCGAGCTCGAGGAGAAGGGCTACGGCTGGCTCGAGGAAGCCAAGGCAGGAGCATGAGCGCCATCCAATCCCCCCCGGAGAACCCGGGGCAGCTCGAGCGCTGGGTAGACGCCTTCGAGGAGCGGGACGCGGTCGGTGGCGAACGGGAGTCCCTGCGCGAGCTGCGGCGCCGGGCCATGCGGGCGTTCCAGGACGAGGGCTTTCCGACCACCTCCCTCGAGCTGTGGCGCTACACCAACGTGCAGTCCATTGCCCGTACGGACTACGGGCTCACCGCCGCGCCCTCCTCCCTGTCCCAGGAGGCCCTGGACGCCATCTCCCCCCCCACGATCGCGGCGGACGCCCATCGCCTCGTGTTCGTGGACGGGCACTTCGCACCGGAGCTGTCGAGTCACTCCCGGACGGCCTGGTTCTCCCCCCTCTCGGCCGCGATCGCCGCAGGTGAGGAGCTCGACCTCGGCCGGTGCGTGGACCCCGAGGGGCATCCCTTCGCCGCACTCAACACGGCCTTCTTCGTCGACGGGGCCTGGATCCATCTCGCCGCGGACGAGAAGGTCGCCGCACCGATTCACCTGATCCACGTGACGACCGCGGGCGCCAAGCCGCGCGCCGTCCACGCCCGCCATCTGATTCAGCTGGCCGCGGGCGCCCGGGCCACGCTGGTCGAGACCTACCTCGGCCAAGGTTCGGGCGAAACCCTGAGCACCGCCGTGATCGAGGTCCAGCTGGAACGAGAAGCCGAGCTGCAGCACGTCAAGCTCCAGCTCGAGGAAGAGAACGCGGCCCACATCGCCCAGGGCGCGGCCCGCCTGGCCCAGGGCGCGCGCTTCGACTCCCATCTGTTCTCCCTCGGGGCTAGGCTGGCCCGGAACGCCTTCGACGTGGTCCTGCTCGGCGAACAGGCCTCCTGCCGTCTGGCCGGGCTCTACGTGTGCGACGGCTCCCGGCACGCCGACTGCCAGACCTACGTGGACCACGCGGTCCCCCACGGCACGAGCGAACAGCACTACCGGGGGGTGCTCGACGGCCAGTCCCACGGGGTCTTCAACGGTCGGGTCCTGGTGCGGGAGGACGCCCAGAAGACCGACGCCCAGCAGCAGAACGCCAACCTGCTCCTGTCCCGCGACGCCTCGGTGGACACCAAGCCCCAGCTGGAGATCTACGCCGACGACGTCAAGTGCTCCCACGGGGCCACCATCGGCCAGCTCGACCCCCAGGCCATCTTCTACCTGCGCTCCAGGGGCATCGGCGAGCATGCCGCCCGGGGCATGCTGACGCGAGCTTTCGCCGACGAGATCCTCGATGAGATCGAGCTCGAACCGCTGCGCCGCTTCGCCTCCGAGCGCCTCCATTCGAAACTCTCCGATGCCGCCGCCTCGCAAGGGGTGTGACATGAAGACCGAAACCCGAACGAGCTCGAGCTTCGACGTCGAGAAGATTCGCCTCGACTTCCCGGCCCTGCACCAGGAGGTGCACGGCAAGCCCCTGGTCTACCTCGACAACGCGGCCACGTCCCAGAAGCCGCGAGCCGTGATCGACGCCATCACCCACTTCTACGAACGGGACTGCGCCAACGTCCACCGGGGCGTGCACACCCTCAGCATGCGCGCCACCGAGAGCTACGAGGGCGCCCGCGAGAAGCTGAAGCGCTTTCTGAACGCCTCGTCCCGCAAGGAGATCGTCTTCCTCCGGGGAACCACCGAGGCCCTCAACCTGGTGGCCCAGAGCTGGGCACGCCCCCGGCTGAAGCCCGGTGACGAGATCGTCCTCTCCCGCCTCGAGCACCACTCGAACATCGTCCCCTGGCAGATCCTCTGCGAGCAGACCGGAGCCGTCCTCAAGGTCGTGCCCCTGAACGAGCACGGCGAGTTCGAGCTCGAGGCGTACCGCGAGTTGCTCGGTGAGCGGACGCGGCTCGTCTCCGTCGCGCACGTTTCCAACGCCCTGGGCAGCATCTTGCCCCTGGAACAGATCGTCGCCGATGCCCACCGCGTGGGGGCCAAGGTCGCCGTGGACGGCGCCCAGGCCGTGCCCCACGGGCCCGTGGACGTGCAGGCCCTCGACGTCGACTTCTACTGCATCTCCAGCCACAAGATGTACGGTCCCACCGGGATCGGCTGCCTGTACGCCAAGCAGGAGCTGCTCGAAGCCATGCCCCCCTATCAGGGAGGCGGCGACATGATCGCCTCGGTGCGCTTCGAAGGTACGACCTACAACGAGCTGCCCTACAAGTTCGAGGCGGGCACGCCCAACATCGCCGGCGTGATCGGTTTCGGCGCCGCCGTCGACTACCTCGCGAGCATCGACTTCGCGGCCGCCATCGAGCACGAGAACAGCCTGCTCGAGCACGCCACGGACCTGGTCGGCTCCCTGCCCGGCGTCCGCATTCTCGGAACGGCCGAGCACAAGGTCTCCGTCCTCTCCTGGGTCATGCAGAGCGCGCACCCCCACGACGTCGGCACGATCTTGGACCAGGAAGGCATCGCCGTGCGGACGGGCCACCACTGCGCCCAGCCGGTCATGGAGCGCTTTGGCGTCCCGGCCACGGTGAGGGCGTCTTTCGGCATCTACAACACCCATGGCGAGCTGGAAGCCCTCGCCAGAGGCCTCGAACAGGTGCGCAAGGTCTTCAGCTGATGAGCGACATCCGAGAGCTGTACCAGGAAGTCATCCTGCACCATTCGAAGAGCCCGCGGAACTTCGGCTCCCTCGACGACGCCAACCGTCACGCCGAGGGGCACAACCCGCTCTGCGGCGACCAGTTGACCCTGGGGCTCATCGTGGAAGACGGCACCGTGCGGGAGGTCCGCTTCCAGGGCGAGGGCTGCGCGATCTCCACCGCCTCGGCCTCGGTCATGACCGACCTCGTGCGGGGAAAGTCCGAACAGGAAGTCCGCGCGCTCTCCGACGCCTTTCTCGAACTGATCACCGGCGACGCGGAGCCGGACCTGGATGCCCTGGGCAAGCTGGCCGTGTTCGCCGGGGCGCGCGAGTTCCCCGTACGCGTCAAGTGCGCGACCCTGGCCTGGCGCACCCTCGAGGCAGCCCTGCAGAACGACGGCCAGGCCGTCACCACCGAATAGACATGAGCGAAGAAGCGAAGACGTTCGAACCGGAGCTGCCCCAGGATCCCGAGGTCGGCAGCCTGACCGCGCGGGTCGTGGAGGCCGTCCGGTCGGTCTACGATCCGGAGATCCCGGTCAACATCTACGAGCTGGGGCTGGTGTACAAGCTCAAGGTCGATGGGGAGGACAAGGTGGACATCTCCATGACCCTCACCTCCCCCACCTGCCCGGTGGCCGAGAGCCTGCCCGGCGAAGTAGAGCAGAAGATTCGCGGCGTGGAGGGCGTCACCGACGTGCAGTTCGAGCTCACCTGGGAGCCGCCCTGGACCCCGGACATGATGTCGGAGGCCGCCAAGCTGCAGCTCGGCATGCTCTAGAGCGCTGCGCTCACCCGGCCTTGCGCATGCGCTCGGCGTAGCGGCCCATGACGTACTTGAGGACCTGCTCCTGACGCCCCGGGAAGCCCACGGTTTCGTCCTCGTCGAACTGAATCCCGACCTGGATCATCGAGCCGCACAGGGTCCGATAGCGAATGGCGCCCACGAACCGCAGGCTCTCGGATTGGCCCGGAAGGAGCACGTCGACCGAGAGCTTGCGCTCCCCCAGCCAGAGCTCGTCGTCGTCCTCATCGATGAAGACCGACAGCCCCGTGCCCGAGAGGTCGCGGGCCTCCTTCTCGAGGATGCGTCCGTCCTCGGTCGTCAGGCGTACCTGCACGGGCGCACGGGCCTCCGGCGGGACCCGAATGGCGCCTCGTCGATTGAGGAGCACCCGGATGGACTGGGCCGCCTCTTGCTCGAAGGCGAAACGGTACTGGCGCACTCGACCGTCTTCCCAGCGATAGGTGACACGGGCATGCAGTTCGACCGGTTCACGCTGGTCGCCCGAGGAGACCAGGACCGCCGTGGTCTTGCCGATCGGGATCGGGGGACACTCCTCGGGGTCGAAACCGGCCAGCACGTCGGCGGATTCCTCGCCCTGGAATCGGGTCTCGAGCACGCGGCCGGTGGCCGTCTTCGAACTGTCCATGCGCAGCTGGACGGTCATGTTCTCCGAGAAGAACCGCGGGTTGTCTTGCATGAAGCTTCCAGCTGACGGCCACGTAGAAGGGGGGGCGTGGCGGACAGCCGTCGGGGGGGACACGGGGGGATGGGCGAGCGAGAGGTCCATCGGCCGCGCAAGAGCGGGATCTTGAGCCTCTCCCCCGTGGCGCTACTCTGACCCCCATGGCCGATCGACTGCCCCAGCTGCTGGCCTTCCACGAGGCCTCCCCCGAGGACGACTTCCCGCCCTACGCCATCGCCCAGGAGTACCTGCGCAGCGGGGACACGGACCAAGCCCTGGAGTGGCTGGCCAAGACCCTGAGCATCAACCCCGACCACGCCTACGCCTACTACCACCGCGCCTTGGTCCTTTCGGGTTTGGACCGAGAGCAAGAGGCCGATACAGCGATCCAAAACGGCCTCGACGCCGCGCAGCGCGCCGGGGATGCCAAGGCCCAAGCAGAGCTGCTTGAGCTGCGCGAGCGCGACTGACCAGAGGCGATCTCAGCGGGGGGCCAGCTCCCCCAACAGGGCCTCCAAGCGTCCCAGGTAGGGGCGGAACTCCGCGATCTCCTCGGGCGCTTCCAGTCCCTCCAGACTCTTGGGGTGTAGGGAAAGCACGTCCTTGATGTGTGCCAGCAGCGTCGCCTGACCGGGTGAAAGCCAAGCGTAGGGATCGGTGCCACTACCCAGGGCGGCGTTGATCTTGGTGCGCTGCATCGGAGTCAACGGAAGCCAGCGATAGAACGAGTGCCGCAACCGTCTTATCTGATCGGAGTCAGGGGCATCCACGGCCCGATTCCCTACCGGCACAGCACGCGCCCCGACCAGCCCCCGAGCTGCATCGAGCTCAGATCTGTTCTCCGCGTAAACCCGCACGGCACACTGCAAGCGGTTGGCTTCCTCCACCAAACGTTCATAGCTCACGCGACTGGGGTCGTAGCGTACACGCACGACCTCGCGCCCGTCGAGCCAAGCTGCCCGGGTCTCGACCACCCCGGACAAGCTCCCCAGTCGAACTTCCCCTTCCCAAAAGCAATGCATGGCGAAGGTCGCTTCGGCGAGCTGACTCTCTTCCCGGGTAACCACCTGCAACCAGAGGGGCACGTTCGCTCCAGCGGCCTCCAGGGCAGCGACCATACGTCGAGCCAAAGGACCCGTTTGCCACACGCCCTCTTCACGGGAGATAACGTCCTCCCCGTCTGGGTCGAGGAAGCGCACGACAGGATTGTTCCAGGCCGGCTCTCCGTAACGCGCGAGCACAGCCGCGTCCTCTCCCGGCCGGTTGTTGTAGATCACCAGGGGAACGAAGAGCTCTTCGATCGCCTCGACCATCAGCGGATGGGAAAGCGGTCCCAGCCCGAAGTTCTGGCAAACCGCGCCCCCGTGGATCTCCTGGAACAGAAGAAAGACCGGCCGCTTGGCATCGGACTGGTCCAGGGCCTCCTGGAGGTCCCGGCCCCAATCGACCAGGCCGAGTTCATCGTAGAAGTAGCCCCAGGTCTCGGGGCTAGGGCTTGCGAGCCCCCAGAAAGCAAAAAGAGAGACAGGTAGCGAGGCCAGCAGAGGTCGACTCATGGTCCCCATCCTACGGGAGGCCCACGGAAGTGTGACCTCGGCCCTTGGCTTGGTAGCCTGCCGCCATGCCTGCCAAGGAAATTGCTCTCGACGTGGCCCGCTTCCTGGATTCGGAACCCGCACAGCGCCTCACGGACCTGGGGCGGCCCGAGCTGCGCAAGATCGCCGAGGCCTTCGTCAGCACCTGCTACGAGGACGTCGGCAAGAAGCCGCACCTGCTCGACGAAGGCGACCTGCACGTCGCCCTGGGGCACGCCCTTCCCGGCCACTTCCGCCGCAAGGACCCCCTGGCCGAGAAGGTGCCCCAGGTGCTCGAAGCCTTTCTCGATCACCTCGAGACCGACGCCGTCGTTCCCCACATGTTCGAGCTGCGCCGGTCGTTAGACGCCAACCTCGAGGAGTTCCTCGGCACGGTACGCACCGGCGAGAATCCCCACCACCACGGAGGAGCCAAGCAGGCCCCCGTGGTCCACCGGGCCCCCAAGCTCGGGCGCAACGATCCCTGCTTCTGCGGCAGCGGGAAGAAGTTCAAGAAGTGCCACGGCCGCTCCTGAGGTTCCGGTCTCCTAGGGCCTGCGCTCGAAGCGCAGCGTACGCAGCTCTCCTCCGGCCGACTCCTCGTAGGTCTCGAAGCTGCGCGCTCCCCCCTCCCAGGTCCAGACGCGATCTTCAGCGGCGGGTCGGCCGTTCCGCGCCTGCCGCTCGAGGGAGAGGAAGCCCTCCCCCAGCTCCCCTTCCCAGACCTGCCAGTCGTAGCCGGGCATACGGAAGGTGGAGACGTGCCAGCGCTCCTTCGAGGGGTCGAACAGCCAGAGGGAGGTCTCGAAGCTCTCCTCGGCCCAGGTGCGCATCTGGATCCCCCACCCGTTGAGGACGTAGCGCGAAACCATGCGACCCCTTCCGTCGCGCGCCTCCGCTGCGCTCCAGTCGAACGCACCGACCCAGGATCCCATGGACCGCAGCCCCTCCGGGGCCTGGGGGTGACGTTGACCGAAGGGGAAGGCGCTCGAGGGCTCGTAGCCTTGGAAGGCCGGGGTCTTGACCGGGCCCGTGGTTCCCCTGCGCCGACAGCTCGACGTCCAGGAAGGCGTCGCAGCTCCATCCTGCAGAGTCTCGGCCACCCACTCGAAGCCCTCCTCGCCGATGGCGGAGAAGGTCAAGCGCGAACCGTTGCGACGATCGGGGGAACCGGCCCACATCACCATGCGGCGCCCTTCGGGTGAAGGTTCTTCACGCCCGGTCCACTGCCCGGCCCCGATGGTCGAGGTGGGCATGCGATAGAAGTTGACGCGCCAGAGCTGCTCCTCGGGATCGTAGATGCGCAGGTTCGTCGTCGCGAAGGTCTCGCTCCAGTAGACGTCCTGGATCCCCCAGCCGTTCAGGAAGTAGGTCGCGTTCCAGATGGCCTGGGTGGTCGTCCAGGATCCGTCGGCGCCCCGTATCCGATCGACGCAGTCGCAGGCGCCGAGCATGAAAGCGAACTGCTCCAGCTCGACGGGGGCAGCCGGGTTGCGTCGCCCCACCGGATAGATCGGGTTCGGCTCGTAGGCGCTCCAGTCGCTGCCCTCCTGGGCAAGGGACGTCGAGACCCCAGGAAGGGCAAGTGAGAGGAGGAGCAGCAGGCCGGTTTTGGGAAGCATCGACCCATCCTAGTCCGCCCCCCGGGGCCCAGAACGCGTCGAAGTGTTCGAGCTCGGAGAAAGTCCCGTGAAGAGGCCTCCCCCGATCCCGGCCCCAGGGCCACGGCCAAGACCATCGGTCTCCCCAACCAGCCTCTCGAGGAAGCGTTCGCAGGGCCGCGGCAAAGCCCACCGGAATCGCTATTCTCCTACTCCATGTTCGCTCTCTTCCTCTCCCTGGTCGCAACCCTCTCGGACGGCTGCCCCCACTGCGAGTACAGCGGCATGGTCCCGTGCAAGCAGCACGACGCGGACCTGCACGCCCAGGAGGAACAGGTCCTGTTCTGCTCCTACGCTGCCCAATGCGAACGCTGTGAGGGCACCCTGCTCGAAGACTGCCAGGGCTGCTCGGGCGGTCCCCTCCAGAACGAGCAG
>JAUIEE010000425.1 GCA_030428965.1 bacterium
CACCTTGCGCGACACCTCGTTCAGGAGCAGCAGGCGATCGCGCTGACGCTCGGCGACCTTGTGCGCGGAGATGTCCCGGGCGATCACCGCCAGACCGGCCGTGCGTCCCGTGCGCGAATGGCGCACCGAGAAGACCTTCATCCAGCACGGGATGCGTTCGCCACTCTTGGGGTTGCGGTAGAAGAGCTCCCCCTCCCAGCGGTCCTCCCGGGCCAAAGGCAGGATGCGCTCCTCCAGGTCCCGGTGCTCGACCTCGGGGTGGAAGTCCACGATCGACTTGCCGGCCAGCTCCTGCACGCTCTCCAGGCCGATCATCTTCAGACCGGCGGCGTTCATGTAGCGGTACTGCCCCTCGGGAGAGGCGACGGCGATCGCTTCCGAGCTGTTCTCGATCAGGCTGATCAGCCGATCCCGCTCCTCCATGAGTGACTGATGCCCTCGCGCGTCCCTCAGGAGGGCCCAGGTCGCGCTCTCCCCGGAATAGGGCGCCGTCCAGAGCCGCGCCTCGACGGAGTAGGTCGAGCCGTCCTTGCGCCGGCTGTGCCCGTGCAGGAACTGGGGCCCGTCCTCGTCGAGGATGCGCAGCAGCGAGCGGTAGGACTCGGGCGTCTGCCGGGTGCTGATGTCGAACAGCGTGCTGCCCACCAGTTCGTCCCGCCCGTAGCCGAGCTCCGTGCAGGCGTGGTCGTTGACCTCGAGGATCGTGCCCTCTCGGTCGAAGACGTAGAGCTCGTCGCCCGCCAAACGCAGGGCGCGCAGGAAACCCGGCTCCAAGACCGCCAGGAAGTCCGAGTCCTTCGGACCGTTGTCGTTCGAATCCAAGACGCTGCGGGCAAGAGGCCTCGCCCCTCACTTCCTCAGCGAACCAGGGTAACGTCGATGACCTGGATCCGTCGACCCTGGCCAGGCGCTGAGCGCCCTCACGCCCCAGGTTCGTCGGGCGCGAGGCACACGGGGTCGCCCAGGCGGACGTGACCGGCGCGCAGCACCCGGGCGGTGATTCCGCCGTGTCCCCGCATCGCGTTCCAGCCCCCAGGCCCGAGGTTCTCTTCCATGCGCGAGCAGGGTTCACAGGGACCGGTCCCCTCGAGCAGGACTTCCCCGACACGGAAGCGGCGCTTCTTGAGGGCCAAGAGGTTGATGCCGGAAACGACCAGGTTGCGACGGGTCTCCTCGGGCTTCACCGGGCCCCGCCCGAGGAGCGCCCCCAAGGCCGCGAGGTGTTCCGCCTGGATCAAGGTCACCTGCCGCTTCCCGCGTCCCCCGCGCGCATGCCGGTCCCCCACCAGTCCGGTCTTCAGCTCGACCTCGGCTTCCCGGGGCGTGACGAGCTTCGCACGCCGCTCGGGACTGAGGCCGATCCACTCGAGGCGCCCCGTCTGGGGCAAGCTGTCCTGCAGTTCTTCGAAGGGCACGGGACCATCCTAGCTTCGGGGCCCGGCAACGCGCTCCCGCAGCGCCGCGGACAGCCCGTAGGTCACCTCGTCGGACCCACAGAACACCGAGTGCATCGCGGTGCGGTCGAGCCCGTGGTTGGGGAGCAGGAGACCATCCCCGGGGTGCAGCACGATCCCGTGGCCGGCATCGACGAGCATGCAGGTGAACTCGGGGCCGCGGTCCACCACCGGGGCCAGACGTCCGCAGCCGGGTTGGCCCAGCTCGGCCAGGAGCGCCTTGCGCGATTGGACGATCGGCACGAGCTCGCTCCAAGCCTCCGGCTTCCCGAACCAGGCCTCCTGCTCGGAGGGATCTTCGCCGAGGGCATCGAAGGCCTCACGAACCCTCAGGCCCAGGTCCTCGATCGAGAGCGCCAGCCACACGGTGCGTCCGGAGAGCTGGACGTACAGCACGCCCCGCTGCCCTCCAACGAGCTCCTCGTCGAAGGCATCGTGGTGCATGCGCGCTCCCCCCCCAGGTGCATTCCAGTAGCCGATGTGCTGGGCGAAGCGGACGCCTCCGGTCAGCCAACGCTCGCAGAACTCCCGCGGCTCGCTCAGCTTCTCGAGCTCGCGCGCACCCGGGATCACACGCCGGGCCAGGCGCGCGACCGCTGCGTGGCGCACCTCGTCCCGGCTGGCATCGTCGGCCCCCTCTTCCCCGAACGAGGCGCGCAGGCGCAGGGAAAGGTCCGCGGGGTGAAGCGAGAGCCTGGAGCTCTTGAGCCACAGCCCGTCGATCTCGCGCTCCCGCAACAGGACCCGGTCGAGGTCCCGCTCGGGATCGGCCAGGGGAGCGGCCGGATCGGTGACGGCAAAGTCGCCCAGGTCCTGGGCCTCCTCCAGCCAGCGCAGGAGCCCCCCGCGCTGCGAGAGCGCTTCCCATGCGCGCCCGGCACGTCGCCGGAGAGAGCCATCCTGGGCCAGCCCCTGGGCGATGCCGGGCAGGGCCAGGGGCCTGGCCGCGTGCCAGCGCTCCGAGAGCAGCGCTTCCCGGCGCCTCCGGCGCTCCCGGCGGGGGACGATGCCTCCCGGCTCGAGCTCGGCCAGGTGTCCGTGATGCTCCCCGCGCCGCACGAGCTCGTAGCGTTCTCTGGTTCGGCGGCGCGCTTCGCCGCGGAAGTCGGCCGGATCCTCGTCCCCCACGCTGATCAAGGGGTGCGGCGCGAAGGCGACGTCCCGGTCGGGCGCCAGCACGATGTCCCGGAACAAGCCGGGTCCGGGCGGCGAGGGGGGACGCGCCGTCGTTCGCTGGCCGGTACCGCTTCTGGGTCGTCTCGTTGCCATCGGTTAGGATCTCGCCTCTCTCACCTTCCTCGAGAACGAATCAAGATGGACATCCACGAAGCCCCCCACGGCATCAACCTGGTGATCGAGACCCCCAAGGTGGTCTACATCGGCCGCTTCGACAGCTGCAACGGATTCGAGGTCCTGATGCACGATGTCGCGGTTCATGACGTCTCCGAGGGAGAAGACCCCGAAGCCTTCATCCGCCAAACGGCCAAGTACGGCATCCCGGTGGACAAGAAGGACCTCGTCTTCGATGCGGCGGGCATCGAGCGAGTCCGGATCCTGGGCGAGATTCCCCAGGACTAGTCCGCCGCCCCGGCGGCGGGAGAGCGTTCCCACAGGCGGTCGATCTCGCGCGCCATCACGAAGTCGTTGTCCGAGAGGCCGCCCAGGGTGTGGGTCCAGAGCACGAGCTCGACCTGATTCCAGCGGGTGATGTGGAAGTCGGGATGATGGCCTTCCTCTTCGGCCAGCATCCCGACCCGGTTGACCCAGGCCAGGGCCTGGCGGAAGCCCGGCAGCTCGAAGGAACGCTTCAGGCGTGGAAGCTCGAGGGTCCAGCTCGGGCAGGCCTGCAGCCGCTCCTCGGCTTCGGACGGCCCCAGCGCTCGAGTTCCGTCCGCGCAGGGCGCACAGTGCTCCGGCAGATCCGCCATGGGCTCCCTACTCGACCGTCCAGAGATCGCCCGAGTAGATCAGGTCCTTCAGACCGCCCTTGCCCTGCTTCTCGGTGACGTCGTGGACCTGGGCCACGACCTCGTCCTCGAAGGCCGGACGGGAAACGCGCCGGAAGATGCCGATCGGAACCGGGAGCTCCCCCCCACGCTCGACCTCGGCCATGACCATGGCCGGCGCGGCGGAGGTCGTCGACGGGTTCCAGACCGAGGCTTTGTCCGAGGACACCCTGGACAGCCCGTAGCCGTCCAGGGCCAGCCCCTTGTCGTTGTCGGCGCCGTAGACGATCGGATCGCCGGGGACCAGGTCCACCGTGCGCTCGGCGCGCACCTTCTTGTCGGCCACCTCGTCGAACACCTTGTCGTTGAAGATGACGCAGTTCTGGAAGATCTCGATCAGCGCGGTGCCCTTGTGCTGGGCGGCCGCCTTGAAGATCTCGGCCATGTGCTTCTGGTGCGTGTCGATCGTGCGCGCGACGAAGGTCGCCCCCGCGCCCAGAGCAAGCGAGATCGGGTCGAAGGGACGATCGATGGAGCCGAAGGGCGTGGCCTTCGTGCGCAGCCCGACCCGCGACGTAGGCGAGTACTGGCCTTTCGTCAGGCCGTAGATCTCGTTGTTGAACAGGAGGATCTTCACGTCCACGTTGCGGCGCAGCATGTGGATCAGGTGGTTGCCGCCGATCGAGAGCCCGTCCCCGTCACCGGTGACCAGCCACACCGAGAGGTCCGGATTGACCTGCTTGATGCCCGTCGCGATCGCGGGCGCACGCCCGTGGATCGAGTGGAACCCGTAGGTGTTCATGTAGTACGGGAAGCGACTCGAGCAGCCGATCCCCGACACCATGACCAGCTTCTCCCGGGGAACACCGATGTCCGCCAGGACACCCTGCATGCAGTTGAGGATGGCGTAGTCCCCGCATCCCGGACACCAGCGGACTTCCTGGTCGGACTTGAGATCCTTCTTCGTGAGCGTTCCGTTCTCGGACATGACTTATTGCTCC